>CAVCXN010000165.1:0-7352 GCA_963606215.1 uncultured Mycoplasmatota bacterium
CCCATCTTGCAGCCGTCGTTCAAGTAGCCGTGGATGAGCTTGTGCAGGTCGGCGAAGGTGCCGGGGGCGCGGAAACCGGCCTTGTCCAGGGCGGCGATCATGTCCAGCTGGCACTTTTCGATGTAGCCCATGAAGAACTGGCAGAGCAGCTGCTTGAGCTTGCTGCCGCCGAACATGTCCACGTCAGAGACGCGGTTGTAGATTTTGAAAATCATAAAGTCCGTCAGGCCCGGCACCACCGGCTCAGCCCCCTCGTCCAGGAGGAACTGCTCGAGCTGGTTGTTGCCCAGGGAGGAGAACTTGATGTAAATTTCGCCCACGACGCCGACGCGAATTTTTTCCTCGCCGGAGACGGGAATGGACTTGAAGTCCGCGCAGATCTCATCAAAGATGCTGCGCATCTTCTTGCGGGACATGCCGTCGCCCTTGTCGAAGCGGTCCAGCAGCTCTGTGGTCCAGTGGTCTACGTGGGCGGCGGTGTCGCCGGGGTTCGTCTCATAGGGGCGGACCTGGTTGGCCACGTTCATGATGAGGTCGCCGTACATCATGCCGTAGATGAGGCGGCGGATGAGGGCCACGGTCCAGTGGAAGCCGGGGTTTTTCTCCAGGCCGAAGGAGAGAGAGATGACGGGGATGTAGTCTAACCCCGCCTTTTCCAGGGCCTTGCGGAGCATGTGGATGTAGTTGGAGGCGCGGCAGCCGCCGCCGGTCTGGGTGATGAGCAGGGCGACCTTATGGGGGTCATAGCCGCCGTTCTGAATGGCGTCGATCATCTGCCCGATGACCAGCAGGGCGGGGTAACAGGCGTCGTTGTGGACGTATTTCAGGCCGCTGTCCACGACGGATTTCCCGTCGTTGTTCAGGATGGCCACGTTGTACCCCGAGCGGGCCAGGAGCTTGGCGAAGAAGCCAAAGTGGATGGGCAGCATCTGGGGGATGAGAATGGTGTACTCTTTCCGCATCTCCTGGGTAAAGAGCAGGCGGCCAGTCTCGTCGTATTCTAGCTTAGCCATTGGCGTCCCCTCCTTTCGGTGCGGCTTGTCTGGCTTGGGCGTCTCGTGCTTCCAGGGCGGCGATGAGGCTGCGGATGCGAATCTTCACCGCGCCCAGGTTGGAGATGTCGTCGATCTTGAGCTGGGTGTACAGCTCGCCGTGCTCCTCCAGAATGGACCGCAGCTCGTCTGTCGTGATGGCGTCCACGCCGCAGCCGAAGGACACCAGCTGGATGAAGGCCATGTCGGGCTGGGTGCAGACGTAGCGGGCGGCGTTGTACATGCGGGCGTGATAGGTCCACTGGTTCAGAACGTGGCGCGGCTCCTTGCCCATGTGCTGGAAGACGGCGTCCTCCGTCACCAGCACGAAGCCGAAGGACGTGATAAGGTCGTTGATGCCGTGGTTGATCTCCGGGTCCATGTGGTAGGGGCGACCGGCGACCACCAGGATCTTGCGTCCGCTCTTCCGGGCGAGGTCGATGTACTCCGCGCCCTTCTGCTGGATCAGGTTACGGAAGCCGTGGTAGGCTTCGTAGGCTTTGCGGATGGCCTTGACGGATTCCCGCTTGGGCACGCCAAACTCGTCGGCCAGGAGCTTCGCGCCCTTCTTCTCAAAGTCCTTGGGGCGGTGGATGCCTAAGTTGGGGTGGATATACTTGACCTTGGACAGGGCGGGGATGTTCACCGCCAGCAGATCGGGATAGTAGGCCACCACGGGACAGTTATAATGGTTATCCGCCAGGTGCTCGTCGAAGTTGTAGGACATGCAGGGGTAGAAGATGGTGTCCACGCCCTCGTCCAGCAGAGCCATGACGTGGCCGTGCAGGAGCTTGGCGGGGTAGCAGACGGTGTCTGAGGGGATGGTCTGCTGACCTTTGATGTACAGGCTCCGGGTGGACTCGGGGGAGAGGACCACCTCGAAGTTCAGGTTGGTGAAGAGGGTATACCAGAAGGGCAGGTTCTCATACATGTTCAGCCCGAAGGGGATGCCGATCTTGCCCCGGGAGCCGTCGCCGCCGCCCTTGCCCTGGAGGGAACGGAGGTACTGGTACTTGAACTTCATCAGGTCCGGAATGTCGACCTTCTCCTGACCCAGGGGACGGGAACAGCGGTTGCCGGAGATGAAGCGGCGGCCGCCATTGAACCGGTTGATGGTCAGGGAGCAGTGGTTCGTGCAGAGCTTACAGGTGGCGGGCCGGGCCTCGTGGGTGAAGTCCTCCAAATCTGCGGCAGAGAGTAAGGCGGACTTGGGCAGCCCAGCCTCTTTTGCAGCCAGGGCCGCGCCGTAAGCGCCCATCATGCCGGAAATCGTCGGGCGGGTGACTTCCCGGCCGATCTCCATCTCGAAGGAGCGGAGAACGGCGTCGTTGAGGAAGGTGCCGCCCTGCACGACGATGTGCTTCCCTAAGTCATCGGCGCTGGCGGCGCGGATGACCTTATAGATGGCGTTTTTTACCACGGAGATGGACAGGCCCGCGGAGATATCCTCCACCGAAGCGCCGTCTTTCTGGGCCTGCTTCACGGAGGAGTTCATAAAGACGGTACAGCGGGAGCCCAGATTTACCGGGTGCTTGGCGAAGAGGCCCATCTTGGAAAAGTCCGCAATGGAATAGCCCAGGGCCTTGGCAAACGTCTCGATGAAGGAGCCGCAGCCGGAGGAACAGGCTTCGTTGAGCAGGATGGAATCGACGGCCCCGTTGCGAATTTTAAAGCACTTCATATCCTGCCCGCCGATGTCGATGATGAAGTCCACGTCGGGGGTGAAGTGACGGGCAGCGTTCAAATGGGCGACGGTTTCCACCAGGCCCAGATCACAGGAGAAGGCGTTCTTGATGAGGTCCTCACCATAGCCGGTGACAGCGGCCCCGCAGATGGCAATGCGGTCACCGCACTGGGCGTAAATCTCTTTTAATTGGGGCAGGACGATGCGGACGGGGTTGCCCTGGTTGGAGTGGTAGAAGGAATAGAGAATGTTATCGTCCTTGTCGATAAGGACGAGCTTGGTCGTGGTGGAACCGGCGTCGATGCCTAAGTAAGCGGGGCCGGTATAAGTAGCAATGTATACTGTGGGGACGGTCATGGACTGGTGCCGCTTGGAAAATGCCTCGTACTCTTCCTCAGAGGTGAAGAGAGGGGGCATGGTGTCCACAGGGGCGGCGACGGTGGTGGTGTGTTCCAGCAGGTCCAGCACGTCGTCAAACTTCCGGGGCTGGCATTCCTCGGTGCACAGGGCCGCGCCGATGGCGGCGAAGCAGTCGCCGTCCTCGGGGAAGATGGCGTGTTCCGCGTCCAGATGCAGCGTCTCCACAAACCGCTGGCGCAGACCGGCCAGGAAGTGGAGGGGGCCACCTAAGAACACGATGGTGCCCGTCAGCTCCCGGCCCTGGGTCAGACCGGCGACAGTCTGATCGACCACGGCCTGGAAGATGGACGCGGCCACATCCTCCTTTCGTCCACCCTGGTTCAGGATGGGCTGGATGTCGCTCTTGGCGAACACGCCGCAGCGGGAGGCGATGGGGTAAATTTTCTCGTGCTTGAGCGACAGCTCGTCCAGCTCGTTGACGGAGACGTTGAGCAGGGTGGCCATCTGGTCGATGAAGGCCCCGGTGCCGCCGGCGCAGGAGCCGTTCATACGTTCCTCCAAGGTGTTGCCGAAGAAGATGATCTTGGCGTCCTCGCCGCCCAGCTCGATGACGGCGTCGGTCTGGGGGATGAACTGGCGCACGGCGGCGGCGGTGGCGTAGACCTCCTGCACGAAGTCCAGGCCGGCGGCCTTGGCCACGCCAAGGCCGG
This sequence comes from uncultured Mycoplasmatota bacterium, assembly GCA_963606215.1. Taxonomy (GTDB): domain Bacteria; phylum Bacillota; class Clostridia; order Oscillospirales; family Oscillospiraceae; genus Evtepia. Next base: position 3,786 of record CAVCXN010000165.1, read on the forward strand.
CCGAGCCGGTGATGGAGAGCTTGATCTCCTGCCCGCCCAGCATCCCCTTCAGCCCTTGCAGGGTCTGGCAGGTGCGCTCACGGGTTTTGGAATAGTGCCGCTCGTAGGAGCGGAAGAGCAGTTTATTCTGTTCATCCAGCACCACGACCTTGACGGTGGTGGAGCCGATGTCGATTCCGATGCGCAGTGACATGATTTCACCTCAAAAACGTTCCAAACGTTTGAACAAATCTTTCTAATGTAGTATCGCAAAGTATCCCAAAGGGGATAACCGAAACATAAGCATTTCGCTCTATTATAGCGCACGACGTGTGGAAAAACAACTGCAAAGTTCCGTCCCGCGTTGCAAAATCTTACAAACAATGGTAAACTGTCCTAAAATAATACCCTGTGGGAAAAGCCAGCCTATCGTTGCGACAGGCTGGCTTTTTCACATCAGGAAGACTCAGACGAGGGGGGAGAGGACGAGCTGCCCTTCATCCTCTTCTAAATAGAGGGTCCCGCCGGCGGTGACGGCCTGGCGGAGGAGAAGGTCGGCGGCGGGGTCCTCCACCTGGGTGCGGATGAGGCGGCGGAGGGGGCGGGCGCCGTAGCGCTGCTCGGTTTTGCCCTGGCGGACCAGGCAGCGGATGGCCTGGTCGGAGGGGAGAAAGTCGATGCCCGAGGCGGAGAGGCGGTGGGCGAAGGAAGTCAGGAGCTTGCGGGCGACGGTTTCCAGTTCGCCCTCGTCCAGGGGATGGAAGGTCACGATTTCATCCAGGCGGCCCAGAAATTCCGGGCGGAAGACCTGGCGCAGCTCCCGCTGGAGGGCGGCGCTCTGGGCGGTTTTTCCCGCCTGTCCGCTGGAGAAGCCCAGGGGGACACCGGTGGAGAGGGCTTCGCCGCCCACGTTGGAGGTCATGATGAGGACGGTGCTGCCGAAGCTGGCCCGGCGGCCCTGGGAGTCGGTGAGGATGCCGTCCTCCATGATCTGCAAGAGCAGATTCCAGACGTCCGGGTGGGCCTTTTCCAGCTCGTCGAACAACAAAACACTGTACGGGTGGCGGCGAACGGCTTCGGTGAGCTGGCCGCCCTCTTCGTGGCCGACATAGCCGGGGGGCGAGCCGGTGAGACGGCTGGCGGTGTGGCGTTCGCCGAACTCGGACATATCAAAGCGTACCAAAGCCTCTTCCGTGCCGAAGAGGGCTTGGGCCAGGGCCTTGGCCAGCTCGGTCTTGCCCACGCCGGTTGGTCCCAGGAAGAGAAACGCGCCAACGGGCCGGTGGGGTTCCTTCAGCCCCGTCCGGCTTCGGCGGATGGCCCGGGCTACGGCTTGGACGGCGGCGGTCTGGCCCGCCACGCGGCGGCCCAATTCCTCTTCCAGGCGGAGCAGCCGGTTCGTCTCCCCCTGAGTCAGGCGGGTCAGGGGAATGCCGGTCCACTGGGAGAGGGTGCGGGCCACGTCCTGGGGTGTGACCACGGGCGGAGCCTGGGTCGCCAGCCAGTCGGCGCGGCCCTGGTCCAGCTCCCGGCGGAAGTCGGCCTCTGCATCCCGATAGCGGGCGGCGGCCTCGTAGTCCTGGGCGGCAATGGCCTCGTCCCGCTCCCTCACGACCAGCTGGACCCGATGGGCCAAAGCGTCCAGATTGGGGGGGAGCGCCTGGGTGCGCAGGCGGGCCTGGGACGCGGCCTCGTCCAGCAGGTCGATGGCCTTGTCCGGCAGACGGCGCTGGGACAGGTAGCGGGCGGAGAGGGTGACGGCGGCTTCCAGTGTCTCCTCGCCAAAGGTCAGGCCATGGTGCAGGGCGTAGCGGGGGGCCAGAGTGCGCAGGATATCCAGGGTGATCTCCCGGCTTGGCTCGTCGACCTGCACGGGCTGGAAGCGGCGCTCTAGGGCGGAGTCCTTTTCCAAGAAACGGCGGTATTCCTCCGTCGTGGTGGCCCCGATGAGCTGCACGCCGCCCCTGGCCAGGGCGGGCTTCAAGAGATTGGCCGCGTCGATGGCCCCCTCTGCGCTGCCGGCTCCGACGAGGGTGTGCAGCTCGTCCAGAAAGAGGATGACGTTTCCGGCCCGGGTCACTTCATGCAAAATATTTTTCATGCGTTCCTCAAATTCGCCCCGGTATTTCGTTCCGGCGATGACGGAGGGCAGGTCCAGGGCCAGCAGGCGTTTGTGGGTCAGGGCCTCCGGGACTTGCCCCAGAGCCATGCGCTGGGCCAGGGCCTCCACCACGGCGGTCTTGCCGACCCCGGCTTCGCCCAAAAGCACGGGATTATTTTTGCTCCGGCGCAATAGAATCTGAATGACCCGTTCCAGCTCCGCGTCCCGACCGGTGACGGGATCATAACAGCCCCGCCCTGCGGCTTGCAGCATATCCTGGGCGTGCTGATCCAGCAGCCGCGTGGCGGGGGACGAGACAGAAGGGGGGTGATTGGACTCGCCCCGGGACCGGGGGGCCGGAGAGCCGCCGTTGCCCCAGGAGTGCATGGGAAACAGAAACGGACTCATCCCTTCCCCTCCTTTCTGCCCCCGCCTGCCCCGCCGCTCTGGGGGGAGGAAATGACGGGAATGATTCGGTTTTCGTGGCTGACGGAGCAGGGTGCTCCTTCTAATTCGGGCACGCTGGAACCGGAATGGGACGGTTTCAAGGTGTTTTGCATAGAGATATTCCTCCCGGATAGGTTTTTATGGAGAATCTACCTAAAAATCTTGCCCGAAATCTATCAAAATAACCAACGATTTTCTGTGATTTTTGAATTGCATTTTTAGAAAAATGTGATACAATGTGGGTTGCCAAGAAAAAACTATTTGGAGGTACCTTACTATGTATGCTATCAATCCTGAACTGTGCACCTTCTGCAAGAGCTGCCTGGACGAATGTCCCACCGGCGCCATCCAGGAAGGCGCCGTTGACGGCAAGGAAGTCTGCGTTGTCTCTTCCGAGTGCATCGACTGCGGCGGCTGCGAGGATTCCTGCCCCACCGATCCTAAGGCTATCGGCTACAAGGACTAATATCAGCTTCCATCAGGAACGCGAAAATACGGGCGTGTCGTTTTGCGGCACGCCCGATTTTCGTTTCTTCGAGAACAACAAATCATCAAGAGGAGAGTGCCCCATGTTACATTACAGAAAAATCACCGCAGAGGATGACGTGGCCCTGGCCAAGATCATTCGCACCAATTTAGAGCAGCTGCATTTGGACATTCCGGGAACGGCCTATTTTGACCCAGAGCTGGACCATATGAGCGAGTATTATGCCAAAGACCCCGAAAAGAGAGCCTACTTTATTGCGTCGGACGAGTCAGAGCGGGTGGTCGGCGGTGTCGGCATAGCTGAGTTTGCACCCATCCCTGGTTGTGCAGAGCTTCAAAAGCTGTATTTGTCAGATTCGGCCAAGGGAAAGGGCTACAGCAAAGAACTGATGCAGCTGGCAGAGGACTGGGCCAGAACAGCTGGCTATGAACAGCTTTATTTGGAGACGCACAGCAACCTGACGACAGCCATGCGACTCTATGAAAAACTGGGCTTTCAAGAGATCGAAAAGCCAAGCACCGTGCTTCATGGGACGATGGATCACTTTTATCTC
>CAVCXN010000166.1:0-2884 GCA_963606215.1 uncultured Mycoplasmatota bacterium
CTCTGGAAAGGCATCATCGCCGTTATCTCCGCTTCAACGGTTTTTTGTTCTGTCTTGGTATACCACGTTTTTTGGCCCCTGTCAACGGGCCAAATTCAAATTTGTGCATTTAATTCCTATAAGGGGCGTAGGATAGCAAAATTTCTCACAATTTCACAGGGGGATCACATGAGCTTCGTGCTGTTGAGCCGCTCCTCAAAGAACTCATTCATGCGGATGAGGGGCTTACGCAGGACCAGACCCAGCAGCAGCGCCAGAGGAATGAAGACCAAAAGCTTCAGCAGGTCCAGCCAATAGTCCGCCCCATACTGCCCTGCCACAATCTCGCGCATGGCGTTGATGGCGTGGGTAAAGGGGAGAATGGGGTTGACCTTTTGGAAAAAGGCCGGGGTCACCTCGATGGGGAAGGTGCCGCCGGACCCGGCGATCTGGATGACCAGCAAAATAACCGCCATGGCCTTGCCCACGTCCCCGAAGGAGACGGTCAGCGTATAGATGATGAGCGAGAAGACCAGGCTCGACACCACCCCCGAAAGGACAAACAGCGGGATATTCGTACACTGCACCCCCAGGAAGAAGAGGTCGCCCAAACAGATGATGATACCCTGGATGACGGCCAGCATCAAAAACAGTAGGTAGCGGCCCAGATAGCGCTCGTAGGGCTTGAGCCCATAAATCTCGTCGTCCTCATCCACGGCCACCTTCAGGATGGCCACCAGCACGATGCCGCCCACCCAGCAGGCCAGGACGGAGTAGAAGGGGGCCATGGCCGAGCCGTAGTTGGAGACGGCATAGAGCGAGTTCGTCTCCACCTGCACGGGAGAGGCCATGAATTCGCTCACGGTATTGGCATCGCTTTTCAGCAGGTCTTTCAGCTCCTGGATGCGCTCGCTGGCGGTCAGATCTTCCAGGTCGCTGATGATATCCTGCAAGTCCTCCCGGGCGGCCTCCACCAGGTCCTTCGTGGAGTTGAGAGCCTGGGCGGTGGAGGCGAGGGCGCTGTTCATGTGGTCCAGCACCGTCTGCGTCTGGGGCAGGAGTCCGGCAAACTGGGTCAGCAGGCCGGACACGCTGTCCAGGGTCTTGTACGCCTGGTCCACGGCGGTGTCCATGGCGGGTTCTGCCGCTTTCCCGGCGGCGCGGGCGGTGGCGACCGAGGTATCGATCTGGGTGATGAGATTGCTCATCTGGTCGGCCAGGCCCTTGGGCACATCCTTGCCCTGTTCCAGGGCGTTGTCCGCGTGGCTCAGCAGGGATTTCGCCGTGTCCAGCAGGTCCGACATGTGCCGCAGACTGCTGGCAAAGCTGGCGAAGTCGCCGTCCATGCTCTCCACCAGATCGCGGAGGTTGGCGATGGCGTTGGAGCCATCCCCGATGCGGCTCGCGATGCTCTGGAGCTGCTTCTGCATCTCGGCGGCGGTCTGGCCGAAGTTGGGGAGGTTCTCGCTGGACAGGGCGTTGGCGACCGCGCCGACAGCCTTCTGTGCCTGCTGGAGGGCGGCGATGGTCAGGGGGTTGGTGTACCCGGAATCGTCATCCTGCAGGTTCTGAATGCGGTCGCCCAGGTCTTGATAAATCTGCTGGGCCTTCTGCCCCGCGGCGACCAGCTGATTGCGGATGCTCGTGAGCTGGCCGGAGACATTGCCCGCCTGCTGCGCGGCCTTGTTCACGGTGGACTGGACGCTGTCCAGCGTCCGCTCCAATTGCCGCAGGCTGTCGGCGATGGTGCCTACGGCGTCCTGGTCTTCCAGCTCGTCCAGGCGCTTGGCAGCGTTGGTCAGGTCGCTTTGCAGGGTGGTGAGCTGATTGCCCAGGGTGCGGAGGTCTTCCTGGGTACCCTCGATGTCCGGCTCTAAGTTTTCCAGGCGTTGGAGCAGGTCTACTGCGTCAGCACCGGCCAGGTCCACTGTCTCCATGGTGTTGTCTAAGATTACGTCGATGGAGTCCACCATCTCTTTGGCGGCGGTGTGGGTGGCGGAGATCAGGTCATCCAGAGAGCCGATGGCGACCTGCCCCTGGTCAATGGTGCTGTCCCCGGCGGGCAGGAGGGCCTGGATGCCCTGGTTCAGGTGGTCGGCGGAGGTGGTGAGGCTCTGGAAGATATCTAAGGCGTCGGATATCTTGCCTAAGCTCCGGTCCCCTTCCCGCAGGCGGTCTAACACCCGATCGCCCAAACTATCGCCGTCGCCCTCCCAGTCGTCGGAGAAGGCGTTGAGGCCCGCCACGAGCGCCTGGGTCACTTCTTCTAAGAAGCTCTCGTTGACCTCCTGCTGGACGGCGGAAACACCCTTGTCTGTAATTTTCGGGGCGATGGCGTTTTTCTTCTCGTTGATATAATACTCGATGGTGGGGCGGTGGATGTCGCCCTTCAGGACGCTCACCATATTCTCACTGAAATCCTGGGGGATGATGATGGCGGCGTAGTAGTCCCCGGCCTGGACGCCCTGCAAAGCGTCGTAGCGCTCCACGAACTGCCAGCCAATCTGATCATTGCCCTTTAGGTTCGTAACGATCTCGTTGCCCAGGTTGGTGGTGATGCCCTCCAGCGTGGTTCCCGCGTCCTCGTTGGCCACAGCGACTTTAATGCCCCCGGTGTTGGAGTATGGGTCCCAGTTGGCAGCGATATTGAACCAGGCGTAGATGGCGGGCAGCAGGGTCACACCGGCGATGATGACCAGGGCCAGGGCGTTGGTGCCCAGCCGGTGAAGGTCCCGGTGGAAAATGCGGACGATGTTCTTCATTTGGCCTGTTCCTCCTGCGCTTGCTGGGCTTCCCTCTGCTCCTCTTTCTGGTAGCGGTAGTCAAGATATTCGACCACGATGACATAGGTGACGATGGCGATGACGCAGACGGTCCACCAGACCAGGGTCTGGACCATGTGGTC
>CAVCXN010000167.1:0-9129 GCA_963606215.1 uncultured Mycoplasmatota bacterium
GCACCGCCTTGGCCTTGACCTCCGGCCCCGCCGACAATACAGCAGAGGGAAGGATGCCCACACACAGGGCAAGGCAGAGGGCGAGGGCACAGAGTTTTTTCATAGCAGGACCTCCCAGTGAAAATGAAGTCCTTTGAGTGTATGGAGAGGCAGAGGGAAGTATGCAAACATCGCCCCACTGCGTCAGTCAAAACGCGGTGAGGCGGTGTAAACCGTTAAGATATGATGATTATTTCGCCAGCTCTTTCAGCGTCTCCGCCCAGGCAGCGTACTTGGCCACCTTCTCCTGGCTGTCGGTGCTGTCCTGGCCCTTGGCGAGGACGTAGACCTTGATCTTCGGCTCCGTGCCGGAGGGACGGACAACGATAGTGGTTTCGTCGGCCAGGTCGTAGCCCAGAACGTTGGAGCCGACCAACTCCATCTGAGAGATGGTGCCGGAGGCGGTGTCACGCTCGGTGCCGTCTTGGTAGTCCCGCTGGCGAAGGACGGTGGTCCCGGCGATTTCGGTGGGGGGTAGCTGGCGGAGCTTGGCCATGAGGTTTGCCATGAGTGCCATGCCTTCCAGACCGGGCATGACCAGGTTCAGGGTCTTTTCGCCGTAGTAGCCGTACTTGGCGTAGAGGGCGTCCAGGGCATCCAGCAGAGTCATGCCCTGGGCGGCGTACCAGGCGGTCATTTCGGTCAGGAGCAGGGAGGCGGTGATGGCGTCCTTATCCCGAACGTAATCACCAATCATATAGCCAATGGATTCCTCGTAAGAGAAAATGACGTGGCCCTGACCGGCTTCTTCCAGCTGGTTCTTCTTCTCGGCCATGAACTTGAAGCCGGTGAAGGTGTTGTAGAGCTTGACCCCGTTGGCCTCGGCGACCACGCGGGCCATGTCCGTCGTCACCAGGGACTTGAGGGCCACGGCGTCGGCGGGCAGAGTTCCAGCCCGCTTCCTGGCCCCAATCAGATAGTTCAGCAGGAGCACACCCGTCTGGTTTCCGGAGATCTGGACGTACTGGTCGTTCTTGTCCTTGACCTGGATGGCGACGCGGTCGGCGTCGGGGTCAGAGCCAAGGATGAGGTCGGCGCTGACTTGTTTCGCCAGCGCCAGCGCCAGGGCAAAGCTCTCCGGGTTTTCCGGGTTGGGGGACTTGACCGTGGGGAAGGTCCCATCGATAACCATCTGCTCGGGCACACAGTGGAGGTGCTGGATGCCCAGCTCCCCCAGCACATAGGGGATTTGCTGGTACCCGGTGCCGTGGAAGGGGGTGTAGACCATGGTGAAGGTGTCAGCGACTTTGGCCACGGAAGCCTTGTCGTTGATCTGGGCCAGGACGTTGGCGAGGAACTTGTCGTCCGTCTCCTTGCCCATCAGGGTGATAAGTCCCTTGTCCAGCGCCGTCTCATAGTTCAGAGATTGGATATCGTCGAATACGTCCAGCTTCTCCATCTGGGCGGCGATGGCATCGGCGTGCTGGGGGGGCAACTGGGCCCCGTCGGACCAGTAGACTTTATAGCCGTTGTACTCCGGAGGATTGTGACTGGCGGTGACGTTCAGGCCCGCGGCACAGCCATACTCCCGCACGGCGAAGGACAGCTCCGGGGTGGGGCGCATGGACTCAAACAGGCGCACAGGGATGCCGTTACCTGCCATGACTTCGGCGGCGGCCCGGGCAAACTCCTGGGAGTGGACCCGGCAATCGTAGCAGATGGCGATGCCCTGGGCGGCAAAGTCCTTGCCCTCGGCCAGGATGACGTTGGCAAAGGCTTGGGTGGCATGGCGGATGACATGGACGTTCATCCGGCGCAGGCCGACACCCATCACGCCCCGCAGCCCGGCAGTGCCGAACTGGAGCAGGGAGAAGAAACGGTCTTCGATCTCGCCTGCGTTGTTGGAAAGGGCGGTCAGCTCGTCCTTCTCCGGCTGGGAGAGGGCGGCGCTGTGCAGCCAGCGTTCATATTGTTCTTGATAGGACATCACACGAACTCCTTTCGCGTAGCGTGTCACCGGTTTGGGGTGACGGATTTATTTGTGGTAGCGGGTCCCGGCGTTGATCTGAAACGCCCGGTAAATTTGTTCCAGAACCATGACCCGGGCCAGATGATGGGGGAAGGTCATAGGGGACATTGACAGTTTGAGCTGTGCTTTCTTCTTCACCGAGGGATGCAGACCAAAGGACCCGCCGATGAGAAAGGTAAAATGGGAAGCTCCGTCCACGGTCCGTTTGGCGAGTTCCTTCGCCAGGTCGGGGCTGGAGAGCAGTTTCCCCTCCACGCACAGGGCGACGAGCTTAGAGCCTTTGGGAATTTTGGAGAGAATACTCGCGGCCTCTTTTTCCAGAGCGGCGTCGATCTGGGCCTGTGAGGGGTTTTCCGGCAGGCGGTCCTCCGGCAGCTCCGTGACGGTGAGCTTACAGAACGCCCCCAGCCGCTTGACGTATTCCGCGCAGGCAGCTGCAAAGTGTTTTTCCTTTAGTTTGCCCACGCAGAGCAGCTGGATATTGACCATAGGGACCTCCTGACGAAGAAATCAAAACAAGAAAAAAGTGGACGGCAGGCATGCCCACCGTCCACAGGCAATTAGCCTTAGGGAGTGCCGGCTCGGGGCCGGACAGGGGAGCGCAGAGGCAAGGACTTAACCCACGCTGTTGCCGCTGCGCCAGTCATCCTCGGGAATGACTTCCTCGTGGATATCCGCGCCCAGCTTGCTGAGCTTCTGTACGATACCCTCATAGCCCCGCTCGATGTGATAGACTTGGTCGACCTCGGTCACACCGTTGGCGGCCAAACCCGCCACGATCATGGCGGCCCCGGCCCGCAAGTCGCAGGCGCACACCGGTGCGCCGGTCAAGGCCCGGACCCCTTCGATCACGGCGACCTTGCCGTTGACCTGGATGTTCGCACCCATCCGACGGAACTCATCGGCGTAGCGATAGCGGTTGTCCCAGACGCCTTCGTTGAGGATGCTGGTCCCCTCCGCCAGACACAGGACAGCCGCGATCTGGGGCTGCATGTCTGTGGGGAAGCCGGGGTAGGGCATGGTCTTCACGTTGGTGCTGGTGAGCTTGCCCTCCCGACGGACGATGAGGGTGTCGCCGTCCTCTTTGATCTCCACGCCCATTTCGACGAGCTTGGCGGTGATGCAGTCGAGATGCTTGGGGATGACGTTGTTGATGCGGACCTCGCCCCCGGCGGCGGCGACGGCGGTCATGTACCCCGGACCTTGATGACATCGGTCCCTGCGCCCATGATGTCAGCGCCCATGGAGTTGAGGAAGTTGGCCAGGTCTACGATGTGCGGCTCCTTGGCGGCGTTTTCGATGATGGTCAGGCCGTCGGCCAGGGCAGCGGCGATGAGAATGTTCATGGTCGCGCCCACGGAGACCACATCCAGATAGACCTGTGCCCCGTGCAGGCGGCCGGTGGGGGAGGCAGCGTGAATGAAGCCGTTCTCCACCTGGATCTCCGCGCCCATGGCGGAGAAGCCCTTCAGGTGCTGGTCGATGGGCCGCACGCCCAGGTCACAGCCGCCGGGAGGGGGGACTTCCGCCCGCCCAAAGCGGCCCAGCAGCGCGCCGATGAGATAATAAGAAGCGCGGATCTGGCGGGCCAGCTCATAGGGGACGTTCTGCTTATACACCTTGGAGCAGTCCAGCTCCACGGTGGTGTTGTTGACGGTGCGCACGTTGGCGCCCAGGTCCTTCATGATCCCAAGAATCATGGATACGTCGCTGATGTCGGGTACATTTTCGATCCGGCAGACTCCATCCACCAGAAGCGCGGCGGGAAGAATGGCCACAGCAGCGTTCTTCGCGCCGCTGATCTCCACCTCACCGTGGAGAGGCTTTCCGCCGTGGATCACATACTTTGTCAAAACGGCACCTTCTTTTATATTGGTTCTCTAAATCAGAAAAAGTAGTTTCTCAGTTCAGTCTGCGGGGCAAGGCAAAGCACGCCGCCGGAGGGAGAGGAGAACCCTCTCCGCTAGCTTGTCCGAAAAGTTCGGGCAAATGTGTCGGGCGGCGAAATAGACAGGCTTCACCGGGTGGTGCGATGACACCACCATCTCATAATTACCAACATTATAGCATTAAGCCGGGAAAAATGAAAGATAAATTTGAACAAAATGTGATATTTCGGTGAACTTTTTCCCATTCAGAGCCACGAAAATTGGGAAAATTCTCTGCCCTGACGGAGAAATGGCGGAAAAAATGCAAATTTTGACGGGGAAAATCGCGGAGTTCAGCATAGTGTGTAAGTAGGTTTTCCTTCCGGTTCCGTCAGAGGAAGGTGGGGATGGACAAAAATCAACACCCCCTCCCGGCTGGGAAAGACCTCCAGCTCCGGGTAAAGCGGCATGGCCTGCCCGCCCTGGGCCAGGGCACGGCGTACCAGGGGGAGCAGCGTCTCGTCTGTGAGGGGGGCGGCGGGCAGCTCCTGCTGGGAAAAGCAGAGCATCGTGCCGCCGCATGAGATGGAAATGGTCATGGGAGAACCTCCTGGAGAGAAAATCATGCCCTATTATAGCGTCTTTGGCGGCGCAGGGCAAAGGGAATGGTTCCCAGCGAAAAAAGTTGGCAGCGGGGCGGAACTGTGCTATACTGTTGGGGCAAATCCATAAGAAATTGAGGGATTAAACAAATGGAACTGAAAGAAGAGATGGTCTCCCAGGAGACCGTATATCAAGGGATCATTGTCAACGTGCGCCGGGACAAGGCCAAGCTACCCGACGGCCGCCTGACGAACCGGGAAGTGGTGGAGCACCCCGGCGGCGTGGCCATCTTCGCCATGGATGACCAGGAGCGGGTTGCCATGGTCCGGCAGTACCGCTATCCCATGGGGGAGGTCGTGCTGGAGCTGCCCGCCGGCAAGCTGGAAAAGGGCGAGGACCCCAGAGACAGCGGCCTGCGGGAGCTGATGGAGGAGACGGGCCTGATCCCCGGCGTGTTCGAGTCCATGGGCGTGAGCTATTCCTCCCCCGGCATTCTGGCCGAGCGCATCTATCTCTACTTTGCCAAGGACCTGACCCAAGGCCCCACCCATCCCGACGACGGGGAATTCGTGGAGACAGTCTGGGTCCCCTATACAGAGCTGATGGACATGGCCCGCCGGGGGGAGATCGTGGACGGCAAGACCCTGGCCGGCCTGCTGAAAGCCTCCTTCCTGCTGGGGAAATAATCGAGCAGATACAGCAGAGACAAAGGAGGCGGCGAAATGGACAAACAACAGACGGTCCTCATCGTAGAGGACGAGAAAAACATCGTGGACATTCTCCGCTTCAATCTACAGAAGGAGGGCTACGCCACACTAGAGGCGTTCGACGGCGTGACCGGCCTGCGGCTGGCCCTGGACAAAAACCCGGACCTCATTCTGCTGGACCTCATGTTGCCGAAGATGAACGGCTTTGAGGTCTGCAAGCTCCTGCGGGACAAGGGGCGGAGCACGCCTGTCCTCATCATCACGGCCCGCGAAGAGGAGAAAGATAAAATTCTGGGCCTGGACCTGGGGGCGGACGACTATATCACGAAGCCCTTCTCCATTCGGGAGCTGATGGCCCGGGTCAAGGCAAACATCCGCCGGGTGGCCATGGTCAGCCAGGCTCAGCCGGAACCCAAGGGGGAGACGCTGGACTTTGGCCGCCTGACCATCGACCGGGATCAGAGTCTCGTGAAGAAAGACGGGGAAGACCTGGAACTGACCCCCCGGGAATTCGAGCTGCTGTCCTACCTGGCGGCCCACGCCGGAAAAGTCTTCTCCCGGCAGGAACTCATGGAGCGGGTGTGGAACTACGAGGGCTATGTGGGCGATGTGCGCGGGGTGGACGTCGCCATCCGGCGCCTGCGGGAAAAGGTCGAGGACGACCCTGCCCAGCCCAAATACATCATCACCCGCCGGGGCGCGGGCTACTTTTTCCAGAAAGATGCATAACTGCACCCGGAATATCCGTGTCACACGGCAGAGAGGGGGAGTACCGTGCTGCGAAGCCTGCACACCAAGCTGGTGCTGATCATGATCTTACAGGTGGTCTGTCTGATGACCATCGCCGGGGCATTTCTCATTAACTCCGTCAACCGGTTTTACCTGAACGAATTTTATAACCAGATGGTGGATGTGTTCAGCAAGGACACCGAATTTGTCAGGGACCTGGTCACACCAGGGGAGGAAGAGGCAGACGGCGTACAGGCCATCGACCAGATCTTGGTGGCGAAAATGGGCCCCTTGGGGGTGGACGGCAAAAACCGCAACTATTACATCCTGGACGGCGACGACGGAGACATCCTCACGTCCTCTGACGATGAAGCGGGCCAGACCCTGGACGAAGTGACCCCCAACCTGCTCATCGCCCTGAACGAAAAGCGGGAGGGGAACAAGAGTGACCTCACCGCCAACTATATGGATCTGGCCCTGCCCATCACCCGAGGAAACCACGATTACATCATTTATATCCTGGACCAGCGGGCGTCGGTCCGGGAGCTGAACAGCCAGCTCTTCCAGCTCATCATCGAGGCCCTGGCCTTTGGTCTGGTCATCTCGGTGCTGCTCTCCTTCCTGCTTTCCCGGGCCATGGTCAACCCCATCCGCGCCCTGACGCGGGGCGTCAAGCGGGTGGCTGACGGGGATTTCAGCCGGGAAATTCACTCGGAATCTCACGACGAGATCGGTGTGCTGACGACCTCCTTCAACGCCATGGCCAGCCAGCTCCAGCGGACCCTGCGGGAGGTGGAGAGCGAGCGGACCAAGCTCAGCACCCTCTTCCTGCACATGACCGACGGCGTGGTGGCCTTCAACCAGGAGGGCGAGGTCATCCACTCCAACCCCGCTGCGGAGGAGATGCTGGATATGCCCATCCCCGTGGGGGGAGACGTAACCTATCAGGACCTGTTTGGGGATATTGCTCCCTTGGAAAAAATTCTGACCTTGCAGCAGGACTGCCTGGAAAACGAGACGGTCCGGGGCGAGCGCATCCTGCTCTTCCTCATCGCTCCCTTTGACCAAGGGAAGCAGGTGGGCGTCATGGTCGTGGTCCACGATGTCACCCAGCAGGTGAAGAACGAGACGATGCGGAAGGAATTCGTGGCAAACGTCTCTCACGAGCTGCGCACCCCCATCACCAACATTCGCAGCTATGCTGAAACGCTGGAGGAAAACCCCGACCTGCCGCCGGAGATGTCCGCCAGCTTCCTGAACGTCATTCTCAACGAGAGCGACCGGATGACCCATATTGTTCAGGATTTGCTGACCCTGTCCCGCTTCGACTCGGGTTACAGCCAGCTGAACCTGACCACCTTCCCCTTTGGCGATGTGCTGGAGGACAGCTACCAGGCCATCCGCATCGAGGCCCAGCGCCACGGGCACAGCCTGCTCTTAGAGGGGGAGCACGGCCTGCCGACGGTCCGGGCTGACCGCGAGCGGGTCTTGCAGGTCATCATGAACATCCTCTCCAACGCCATCAAGTATACGCCAGACGGCGGGCGCATCGTCATGTCTGCCGGGTTCAGCCCGGAACGGGTGTGGCTGGAGGTGTCGGACAACGGCATCGGCATCCCGTCAGAGGACCGGGAGCGCGTCTTCGAGCGCTTCTACCGGGTGGATAAGGCCCGCTCCCGGGAGTCCGGCGGCACGGGCCTGGGCCTGTCTATCGCCCAGGAGATCATTCACCAGCACGAGGGCAAGCTCCTGCTGGTGGACCGTCCCGGCCCCGGCACGACCCTCCGCATGGAGCTGAAGCGGGAGGGACCGAAGGCATGAGGGAACACCGTGAGCGTATCGACCGGCTGGAAAATCTCATCATCGTGGTCCTGGTCTGCACGGCTCTGGTCCTCATCAACCAGACGGGCATGTTTCAAAATTTGACCAGAGGGGGCACGGGTACGCCCGTGGAAGCCAGCTTCACCGGCGTGCAGGACACGGCCCTCTCCCGGCAGACCCCGGTGGCCCTGCTCATTCAGACCACGTCGGGCCGCTACGGGGTGCAGTATGACCAGGATACGGTGGACGGCCTGTACAACAACGGCTTGTCTGCCATGCTCACCACCGCCATCGACCACGTGGAGGGCGTGAAGACCACCACAGAAGAGGATTGGCAGAGCGCCATCTCCCAGGGGGACCATTGGGTGCTGTACGATTTTCTCTATGATGTGGCCTTCACCAGCCAGGACAGCGAGGGAGAGGGCTCCGCCCGCCGCTTCCTGCTCTCCGGGCGAAATGGCCGGGTGGACACCATTCGTTATTACAACGAAAAGACCGGCACCTACTACCAAGGGCAATTACGGGAGATGGGACTGACCCTGCCTGAGGCCCAGGAGGGCCTGACCCCCAGCGGGGGGCGGCTGGCCTTTGAGGACGAGACACTGGGCCAGATTTTAGACCCGAACACCCTGGTTCTGCCCACGGCCCCGGTGTGCCCGGTGTATACTGTGAGCAACCCCCTGGCCGCCTGGGACAGCGAGACGCGGAACGACCTGTTGGAAAGTCTGGACTTCAACCTCCGCGCCGCCGCCGTCTACCAGACCACCGATGGCCTGGTGGTGCAGGAGGGGTCAGATACGCTTCGCTTGCAGAAGAGCGGCAAACTGACTTTCCATGCCGCAGAGAGCGACCCGGCCCGTTTCCAGGCGCTCTCCGCCCGGGAAAAGGACCTGCAGATCCAGGCCGAGACGCTGCTTGACCAAGTGGCCAAGTCCCGCATCGGGGAGGGCCGCTTGGTCTGCCAGTCGGTGGAGACGCAGGAGGATGGCAGCGTGGTCCTGAAATACGCCTGTCTGCTGGGCGGGTCCCAGGTCCAGCTGTGGGACGAGGGCTGGATGGCGAAGTTTGTCTTCGAGGGGACGAATCTTTCCAGCTTTGTCATCTGCCTGCGGGCCTACACGGAGACGGAGCAGACCAGCCAGGCCCTGCCCGTGCGCCAGGCGGCGGCGGTCGTCTCCGCCATGGGCCAGCAGGGGAAGGACCTACAGCTGTCCTACCTGGACGACGGCAGCACCGACATGCTCACCGCTCAGTGGACGGTGCGGGAGCGGACATGAGGGGAGGCAGACCATGGAACGGGCAAGACTGAAGCTGGCGGTCATCTTCCTTCTGGCCGCCCTCAACGCGGTGCTGCTGGGCTGCGTCCTGGTGCAGGCCCACCAGACGAAGGAAT
>CAVCXN010000168.1:0-2113 GCA_963606215.1 uncultured Mycoplasmatota bacterium
ATAGCCCAGCTTGTCCGCGAAATACTCCATGGTCTTCTCGACGATTTGCGCGTGCTCCAGGTGAAAAGGGTCCTGGTTGTACTCGGTGAGCAGGGCCCAGGCGTCGTCTCTGGTCAGGGTAGTGGGCATTTGGGATGCGCCTCCTCAGGCTTTCACGGCAGCGAAGCCCTGCTCCAGGTCGGCGATGATGTCATCGATGTGCTCAGTGCCGATGGAGAGGCGGATAGTGTTCTGATGGATGCCCTGGTCCTCCAGCTCAGCGTCGTTCAGCTGGGAGTGGGTGGTGGTGGCGGGATGAATCACCAGAGACTTCACGTCAGCGACGTTGGCCAGTAAGGAGAAGATGGTCAGGTTGTCGATGAACTTGTGGGCCTCGGCCTGGCCGCCCTTGATGTCGAAGGTGAAGATGGAAGCGCCGCCGTTGGGGAAGTACTTCTCATACAGGGCGTGGTCGGGATGATCAGGCAGGCTGGGGTGGTTGACCTTCTCCACCTGGGGATGGTTCTTCAGGAACTCCACGACCTTCTTGGTGTTCTCCACGTGGCGATCCAGACGCAGGGACAGGGTCTCGACGCCCTGGAGCAGCAGGAAGGCGTTGAAGGGGGAGATGGTGGCGCCGGTGTCGCGCAGTAAAATCGCGCGGATATAGGTCACGAACGCAGCAGGACCGGCGGCGTCCACGAAGCTCACGCCGTGGTAGCTGGGGTTGGGGTCGGCGATGGGGGCGTACTTGCCGCTGGCCTTCCAGTCGAACTTGCCGCCGTCCACGATGATACCGCCCAGGCTGGTGCCGTGGCCGCCGATGAACTTGGTGGCGGAGTGGACGACGATATCTGCGCCGTGCTCCAGGGGACGGATCAGGTAGGGGGTGCCGAAGGTGTTGTCGATGACCAGCGGCAGGCCGTGCTTGTGGGCGATGGCGGCGATGGCGTCAATGTCGGGGATGTCGCTGTTGGGGTTGCCCAGGGTCTCCAGATAGATGGCCTTGGTGTTGTCCTGGATGGCGTTCTCCATCTCGGCCAGGTCGTGGGCGTCCACGAACGTGGTGGAGATACCGTACTGAGGCAGGGTGTGGGCCAGCAGGTTATAGGTGCCGCCGTAGATCGTTTTCTGGGCGACGATGTGCTCGCCAGCGCCAGCCAGTGCCTGAATTGCATAGGTGATGGCTGCGGCACCGGAAGCAGTTGCCAGAGCAGCGACGCCGCCTTCCAGCGCGGCAATGCGCTTCTCCAACACGTCCTGGGTGGAGTTGGTCAGACGTCCGTAGATGTTACCGGCGTCAGCCAGGCCAAACCGGGCGGCGGCGTGGGCGGAGTTGCGGAAGACGTAAGACGTGGTCTGGTAGATGGGCACAGCGCGTGCGTCGGTTGCGGGATCGGGCTGCTCCTGGCCAACGTGGAGCTGAAGGGTCTCAAACTTGTAGTTGCTCATGATGATAACCTCTTTCTATATTTGAATCAGAATTTTGAAGAATGTTTGGATGGAAGAACTAGGATGCGGGGGTCAGCTTTTCTGCCAAGAAAATGGAGGTACCCCGGCGCTGGGCAACAAAAAAGCCCGGCGAGTAAATTACTCCCGGACCGAAGATGAGAAGACCGCGCGACCCCTGATGTATCCTATCACCAGTAGCTTGCCATTCAGGAACGCAGTTCAGCAAGCCAGATCGCAGGCAGGCGCGACGAGCCGCCCGGCCTTTCTCTCAGTCCGGGAGCAGAACATTCGCCCAAAGCGGAAATTGCTCCGCAGCAGCTTCCCAAAGCACTGTGCCATTTCGACTCGCCCCCTTTCTCCTACAATACCTATCTGTTTGATTGGTTTGGCAGTATAATACCACAGCCCCAGTGGGTTGTCAAGCCCTTTTTTCAGATTATTTTGGTGGGGTGGTCGGAATATATAAACTAGGGCACCTCCGAGCATTATCAGCTCCATGGGGGTGTCCTAGCTAGGTATGACTATTACAAATTTTTTATGGGTTGAATTCTATTTGCGCTTATGTATTTTTGATGTAAAATTGACTGTTCAATACAATACTCTGGATCATCGATAAAATTCTTCCATTTAACAACTTGTATATATCCTATTTTTATATTGTCTCTCAAAATAGTAAATAACT
>CAVCXN010000169.1:0-20012 GCA_963606215.1 uncultured Mycoplasmatota bacterium
GCGCTGTCGGTGGGGACAGTGACGGTGGTCTTGAGCTTGCCGCCCACCTGGACGGCGATGGTTACTTCGGAGGCCACCGTCTTGCTCTCGTCGTAGACAGGCCAGCTGGAGGTGCAGGCCATACCCTCGAAGCCGAAGCGCTCCCACAGCTCGTCGGCCATGTGGGGGGCGAAGGGAGAGAGTAGCTGGAGCATGGTTTGGAACTCGGCCTTGTTCACGCCCTTGTCATAGAACTGGTTGGTCAGGCTCATCAGGGCGGCGATGGCGGTGTTGAACTTCATGTTCTCAATGTCATCGCTGACCTTCTTGATGGTCTTGTGGATGGCGGCCTCGTTGTCCTTGCCGTAGGCGTCGGCGTCCTTCACCTGGTCGGCCAGGTTCCAGATGCGGTCCAGGAAGCGCTTGCAGCCCTTCACGGCGTTGTCAGACCAGGCAGCGGCCTTCTCAAAGTCACCGATGAACATGATGTAGGTCCGCATGGTGTCCGCGCCGTACTGGTCCACGACATCGTTGGGGTTCACGACGTTCCCGCGGGACTTGGACATCTTCTCGCCGCCCTCGCCCAGGATCATACCATGGCTGGTGCGCTTGTGATAAGGCTCTGCGAAGGGCACCACGCCCAGGTCATACAGGAACTTGTGCCAGAAGCGGGAGTAGAGCAGGTGCAGGGTGGTGTGCTCCATGCCGCCGTTGTACCAGTCCACCTGGCCCCAATACTTGAGGGCCTCGGGGGAAGCCAGGGCCTTGTCGTTGTGGGGGTCCATGTAGCGCAGGAAGTACCAGGAGGAACCGGCCCACTGGGGCATGGTGTCCGTCTCGCGCTGGGCAGGGCCGCCGCAGTGGGGACAGGTGGTGTTCACCCAATCCGTCATGGGAGCCAGGGGGGACTCGCCGTTGTCGGTCGGCTCGTAGCTGTCCACCTCGGGCAGCAGCAGGGGCAGCTGGTCCTCAGGCAGGGGCACCCAGCCGCACTTGGGGCACTTCACCAGGGGGATGGGTTCGCCCCAGTAGCGCTGGCGGGAGAAGACCCAGTCACGCAGCTTGTAGTTCACTTTTTCGTGGCCGATGCCCTTTTCGGTCAGCCACTTCTTCATGACAGGAATGGCCTCCTTGACGGTCAGGCCGTTCAGGAAATCGGAGTTCACCATAATGCCGGTGTCGTCCTTCAGGGTAAAGGCTTCCTTCTCGATGTCGCCGCCCTGGACCACCTCGATGATGTCGCAGCCGAACTTCTTGGCAAACTCCCAGTCACGGTCGTCGTGGGCAGGCACGGCCATGATCGCGCCGGTGCCGTAGGACACCAGAACGTAGTCGGAGATGAAGATGGGGATCTCTTTCCCGTTCACGGGGTTGATGCCCTTCACGCCTTCCAGCTTCACGCCGGTCTTTTCCTTCACCAGCTCGGTCCGCTCGAAGTCGGACTTGCGGGCGGCGGCCTCCACGTAAGCGGTCACGTCGTCCCAGTTGGTCAGCACGTCCTTCCATTTGTTGATGTAGGGATGCTCCGGGGACAGGACCATGTAGGTCGCGCCAAAGAGGGTGTCGGGACGGGTGGTGTAGACCACCAGATCGTCGCCCTGGGTGGTGTTAAACGTGACCTCTGCGCCGGTGGAACGGCCGATCCAGTTCTTCTGCTGAATTTTGACGCGCTCGATGAAGTCCACCTGATCCAGGTCGTCGATGAGGCGCTGGGCATACTCGGTAATCTTCAGCATCCACTGGCTCTTTTCCTTCCGGATGACCTCGGAGCCGCAGCGCTCGCAGACGCCGTTGACCACCTCCTCGTTGGCCAGCACGCACTTGCAGGAGGTGCACCAGTTCACGGGCATGGAGGTCTTGTAGGCCAGACCCTTCTTGAACAGCTGCAGGAATATCCACTGGGTCCACTTGTAATAGTTGGGGTCGGTGGTGTCCACGACCCGGTCCCAGTCGAAGGAATAGCCCAGCATCTTCAGCTGCTTGGTGAAGTTGGCGATGTTGTCGTGGGTGACCTTGGCGGGGTGGATGTGGTTCTTGATGGCGTAGTTCTCGGTGGGCAGGCCAAAGGCATCATAGCCCATGGGGAAGAGGACGTTGTAGCCCTCCATACGGCGCTTCCGGGCCACCACGTCCATGGCGGTGTAGGGCCGGGCGTGGCCCACGTGCAGGCCCTGGCCGGAGGGATAGGGGAACTCTACCAGGGCATAGAATTTGGGCTTGGGGTCGCCGGTCTCGGCGTGGTAGCAGCCAGCCTGGTTCCAGCGGTCCTGCCACTTGCGTTCGATGCGGTTAAACTCGTATTTCAACTAAATCACGCTTTCCTGTTTGATTCAAAGATAAGACAAAAGAATAGAAAACTTACTCGGCGTCCGGCTGGGCCAGCACGTCGGTGAGGTCAATGGTCTTGGCATCGGCCCACAGGCGGTCCAGGTCATAGAAGGCCCGGGCCTCCTTGTCGAAGACGTGAACCACCACATCTCCGTAGTCCTGCAGGATCCAGGTTCCGCCCCGGTGTCCCTCCACGTGGTGAGGCAGGATGCCGTTTTCCTTCATGGCCTTTTCGCCCGCGTCTGCCAGGGCCTTGAGCTGGGGGGCGGAGCTGCCGCTGCACAGCACGAAGTAGTCAGCCAGGGTCGTGACCCCGTCGGTCTCCAGCACGCGAATGTCCTTGCCCTTCTTGCTGTCCATGGCCTTGGCCAGCAGAAGCGCCATCTCTTTTGGTGTCATAGGCGATTCCTTTCTTTTCTTCGGGCGCATTGGCCCGGATGATCTTCTGTGTTTAATCTGACGCGCTTTGCTCCTCGCCGGTGGTGTCTGTTTCTCCGGCGCTGTCGCTCTCCACGGGCAGGTTGTTCACCGTCGTGTCGTGGGTGATGTGCTGCATGTCCGCGGTGATGTCGGTCAGATAGGGGTTCATGTATTGGTTCACCAGCTCCCGCAGGGCGGTGCCGTTGACGAACACATAGGATTGATAGTTCTGATAGGTCTGGCTCCACATGGTGCCGGTGTAATCCCCGGGCAGGTTGTGGAAGCGGAAGGCATCCTGCCCCAGGCCCAAGGCCCGCTCGCCGAACCAGATCATCTCGCCGTAGGTCAGGTTGCTGTCCAGGTTCTCATCCACGATCCGGGCGATCTCCCCGATCTTCGTGAGGTTCCCCAGGCTGACCATCTGCCCGGCCAGGGCCTTGAGGAAGGAGTGCTGGACGGTCACACGGCCCACGTCACCCACGGAGAGCTTCTCGCCGCTGTTGTTCTTCCGCCAGCGCAGCACGCGCACGGCGTCACTGCCGCTGAGATGCTGCATCCCCTGCTTGTAGTGAATGTGCAGGTCCTGGGTGGGGTCGTCGTAGTCCATGTTGTAGGGCACGTCGTAGTCCACCCCGCCGATGGCATCCACCAGCTCGGAGACCGCGTCCAGCTCCACCACAAAGTAATAATCGGGCTTATAGCCGATGAGGTTCTTCACCTGCTCCTGGACCCCCTCGATCCCCTGCCGGTTGTAGACGGAGTTAATCTTAGGAATTTCCCAGGGCACATCCACCATGGTGTCACGATAAATACTCAGGACATCGACCGTACCGTTTTTCACATCGTAGCAGCCCACCATCATGGTGTCGGTGTTGCCGCCGCCGCCGTCGTCCCGGCCCACCAGGAGGAAGGTGTACACATCTTCTTTCCGGCCCACGCCCATGCTGCCGGGGTCGGTGCCGTTTTCCTGGTCCGTGGTACTGTCCGCCGCCGGGATATCCGGGGGCCGGACGTAGATCTGATGGACGACAAAGCCCGCCGCAGCCAGCGCCAGCAGCACCAGCAAAACGATGAGCAGGACGCGCTTCCGCTTTTTCCGTTTCTTAGGCCGGGGCTTTTCCTCAAAGCGCTCGGCAACAGGCCGCTTCTTCCTGGGCGGAGGTGGAGGGGGCAGGTCGTCTTCCTCCTCGTCGTAGGCTTCATATGCGTTCTGATTTGGCAGAGGACCCGTGCGCTGGCTGGCGACAATAGGCTGCCACTCCTCGTCATCCTCTTCCGGGGGACTTCCCCCCAATTCCTCTTGGATGCGCCGCCGCTCGTCGGCCCAATCTTCCGAAGGACCTCGGCTTCGGTCGTCATCCTCCTCGCGGGGGTCGTGGTAATAGGCGTCGTAATGGATCTCCCGGTCCGCCCCGTAGTCGTCGTAATCCTCGTCGTATCCGTCCCGGGGATCGTCCCACAGGGCCTGGCGGTAGTCCTCGGGCATGGCGTCCTGCTCCTCGTAGATGCGGGAGTAGACGCCCCGCTGGGCTTCCCGGTAGGCTTGCTCCTGCTTACGCAGGCGGGAGCGCTCTTCCTTTTCCCGCTGGCGTTGCTCTTCTTCTGAAAAGGACCGATCCTTCACCGCTGCCTCCTTTGCAGGTCTTCCAGGGCGGCCATGGTGTTCCGGTGGACCGGCACCCCCCGCTCCTTCAGCTCTTCGATGCTCATTTCCAGCCCCAGGATCATCGCCCGGTCCAGGTCCTCCCAGACCAGGCGGCGCAGGTCCTCCACACCGTCAAAGTCCCGGGTCGGCTCCATGTAATCGGCTAGGTACAAAATTTTATCCAGCTTGGTCATACCCGCCTTGCCGGTGGTGTGGCTGTAAATGGCATCGCACTCTTCCTTGGGTTCGCAGAAAACATGGGCAGCCAGGGCCGCGCCGGTCTTGGAGTGCAGCAGCTTCACGCTGGTCTGTTCCAGCTCGTCCAGCTCCACGCCGTATTTGCGGCAGGTGGCTAATTGGGGTTCCAGCTCCCAGTATTTCGTGCAGTCGTGCAGGATGGCCGCGCGGCGGGCCATCTCCTCGTCCACGCCCCAGAACTTCGCCAGGGCGACCGCCGTCTCCTCAATGCCCTTGATGTGGGGCAGGCGCTTGGCCTTGACCATCGAGTAAGACACGGCCCGCAGGTGCTTGTTGCTGAGCTTGCTCAGGTCAGCCTTGGTCCCGAAGAGATGCTCCCGCAGGATATAGCCGTACACCGGCGTCCAGAGGTACTGCCCCGGGTCCACATTCCCTCCGGTCCATTCAGACGCCAGCATCCGCCGCAGGTCCCGGGAGGCGATCTCCGTGACCTTCGGCAGGTCGATGACGGTGGTCCGGGCGGCGAAGGTTTCCCGGAGATACGCGCTCTGCTGGTCGAACGTCTCCCGGCTGTCTTCCAGACTGCGGGAAAAGGCCGCGACTCCGGCGTACTGGAAGATGCGCTCCGGCTGGTACCAGTTCTGCACGGTGAGGAACATGTCTGTCCCCATGAGCAGCCACAGCTCATCGTCAGGGAACTGCTCGTGCAGCTCCTCCACGGTGTCGGCCGTGTAGCTCTTCCCCTCCCGGCGCAGCTCCAGGTCCGAGACTTCCGCCCGGGGGCCCAGGCCGTCAGCCATCAGCTGGGCCATGTCTAGGCGCTGCTGCGGGGTCGCCGCCTCTGCCGCCAGGTCCTTGTGGGGCGGCTCCCGGTCGGGGATGATGAGCAGCCGGTCCAGACCCAGTTGGTCCAGGGCCGCTTTCGCCGCTTCCATATGTCCCAGATGGGGCGGGTCGAATGTCCCGCCGTAGATTCCAATTTTCATGCCGTGATCCCACCCTTTCCCAGGTTGCATACTAAAATGATTCGATCCGGGTCTTTGCTGTATTTTTTATTTGATCATCTGGCCGCCGGCTTTTTCTTGTCCTTCACCAGCTCGATCTTATTCTTTTTCTCCTTGTTGTGGCTCTGGCGATACAGCACAAATTTGCTGCCGATGGCCTGCACGCCCTCACTGCGGGTGCGCTGAGCCAGCTCGTCGCAAGCCTCTCTGGAGGTCAGCAATGCGCTCTCCAGCACCCGGCATTTGATGAGTTCGCGGGCCTCCAACGCCTCGTTGGTCTGCTTGACCACGGCCTCAGTGATGCCCTCCTTGCCGATGTGGACGATGGGGGTGAGGCTGTTCGCCAGACCCCGGAGCTGGGCGCGCTGTTTACTGGTCAGTTCCATGTTCTTTCTCCCATTCTTTCTGGAATCCCGCCAGAGCCTTGGCCCGGTGGGAGATCGTATTTTTTTCTTCTGGGGTGAGCTGCGCCATGGTCTTGCCCAGCTCGGGGATGTAGAAAATGGGGTCATACCCAAAGCCACCGTCCCCCGTCGGCCCGTGGGCCAGGATACCAGGGCACTCGCCCCGGGCGGAGAGCTGGTGCCCATCCGGGAAGCAGCAGCAGATGACGCTGACAAACTTGCAGGCCCGGTTTTCAATGCCCTCCATGTTCTTCAGCAAAAGCTGCCACCGGCCCGTGTCGTCTAACCCCGGGCCGCCATAGCGGGCGGAGTACACCCCCGGCTCGCCGTGTAAGGCATCCACCATCAGGCCGGAATCGTCTGCAATGGCGGGCAGGCCCGTGGCCTCCATGACGGCCTGGGCTTTGATGGCGGCGTTTTCCGCAAAGGTGGTGCCCGTCTCTTCGGGTTCCAGATCCACCCCCACGTCTGCCTGGGAGAGGACCTCCACCCCCATAGCAGACAGGATGTCCTTCATCTCCACCATTTTCTTTTTGTTGTGGCTGGCGAGGACAACTTTCATCGTCTGTCCTCCTTGGCCTGTTCCAGGGCCTCGTTCTGCTTTTTCAGCAGCTCGTCGATGCCCTTGGCGCACAGGTCTACCAATTGGCGCTGCTCCTGGATGGTAAAGGCCCGTCCCTCACCGGTGCCCTGAAGCTCCACCAGCTCGCCCGCCTGCGTCATGACGCAGTTGAGATCGACCTGGGCGTTGGAGTCCTCCTCATAGCACAGGTCCAGCAGCAGCTCGTCGTCCACGATACCCGCAGACACGGCGGCCACCGCCGTGCGCAGGGGGGAGCGGAGCAGGTACCCCTCGTCCACCAGCCACTGGCAGGCCAGCGCCAGCGCCACATAGCCGCCGGTGACGGAGGCCGTGCGGGTGCCGCCGTCGCCCTGCAATACGTCGCAGTCGATGGTGATGGTCCGCTCGCCCAGGGCCTTCATGTCGATGCAGGCCCGCAGTGCCCGGCCCACCAAGCGCTGAATCTCCGCCGAGCGGGGGGAGAGCTTGCCCTTGGAGACATCCCGGCGGCTGCGCTCCCGGTTGGCCCGGGGCAGCATGGAGTACTCCGCCGTCACCCAGCCCTCGCCATAGGGGACGTGGGGCGGAGTGCGCTCCTCCACGCTGGCAGTGCACAGCACGTGGGTGTTGCCGCAGCGGATGAGGCAGCTGCCCTCCGCAAATTTGTTCACGCCGGGGATGATCTCCACCGGGCGCAGGTCCTTATAGGTCCTTCCGTCGATGCGCGCCATAAATCGGTCGCTCCTTTCTATCTGCACGGGGAAAATCTTGGGGCTTCTTTCCCCAGTATAGCATATTTTCTGTCGATTTACACCAGGGCTTCTGCAAAGGCCACAGCGTCAAAGGGCTGCAAATCATCGATGCCCTCGCCCAGGCCCACAAACTTCACGGGCACGCCCATCTCTTTCGCGATGGCCAGAACCACGCCGCCCTTGGCGGTGCCGTCGAGCTTGGTCAGGACGATGCCGGTGATGCCCGCGCTCTCGCCGAACTGCTTGGCCTGGATGAGTCCGTTCTGCCCGGTGGTGGCGTCCAGCACCAGCAGGACCTCTTTCGAGCTGGCTGTCCCCTCCCGGTCGATGACCCGGCGGATCTTATTCAGCTCGTTCATGAGGTTCTGCTTGTTGTGCAGGCGGCCAGCAGTGTCCACCAGGACCACGTCGGTCTTTCTCGCGCGGGCGGCGTTCATCGCGTCAAAGACCACGGCGGCGGGGTCGGATCCCTCCTCGTGGCGCACGATGTCCACCTTCGCCCGGTCTGCCCAGATCGCCAGCTGGTCCGCGGCGGCGGCGCGGAAGGTGTCGCCTGCGGCCAGCAGGATGCGGTTGCCCTGGCTCTTCAAGAGGTTGGCCAGCTTGCCGATGGTGGTCGTCTTGCCCACGCCGTTGACGCCGATCATCAGCACCACGGCGGGCTTGTCCGTGAGGTCCAGCTCGACAGGACCCACGTCCAGCATTTCCACCAGAATCTCCCGCAGGCAGGCTTTCACCTCTTCGGGTTCCTTGATCTTGTTGGCCTTCACCCGCTCCCGCAGGGTCTCCACGGCCTCCATCGTGGTGTCCATGCCCATGTCGGACAGGATGAGGTTTTCCTCCAGCTCTTCAAAAAAGTCCTCATCGATGGAGAAGAAGCCGGAGAAGATGTTCAGCTTTTTGATCTTATCAAACAATCCCATGGGAAATACCTCCTGTTATGTGGGTTTCGTGCCCAGCAGCCGCTCGGCCTGGTCCAGGTCCAATTTTAAGACCCGGCTGACCCCCTGCCGCTCCATGGTCACACCATAGAGCACATCGGCGGCCTCCATCGTCTCCCGGCGGTGGGTGATGAGCAGGAATTGTGTCTCCTGCGCCATGTCGCGCAGGGCGCGGGTAAAGCGCGTGCCGTTGGCCTCGTCCAGGGCCGCCTCGATCTCGTCCATCACGCAGAAGGGTGTGGGCCGGACCCGTAAAATGGCGAAGTACAAGGCCATTGCCACCAGCGCCCGCTCCCCGCCGGAGAGCAGGCTGATGCTCCGGGGTTTCTTTCCCGGCGGCTGGGCCTGAATGTCGATGCCGCAGTACAGGGCGTCCTTCTCATCCTCCAGGGCCAACGTCCCCTGGCCGCCGCCGAAGAGCTGGGCAAAGGTCTCGCCAAAGGCGGCCTGTATCCTGGCAAACTCCTGGCGGAAGCGCTGGTCCATCTCCCGGGTGATCCCGTCGATGACCCCTTCCAGCTCCCGCTGGGCTGTCTCCACGTCGTTCTTCTGGTCTGTGAGATACTGCCAGCGCGCTTCGACGCGCTGAAATTCCTCCACAGCCCCCAGGTTCACGTGTCCCAGCGCGGCGATGTCGTTCTTGAGCCTGCCGCACTGCCGCTGGGCCTGGCCCGCGTCTGGAATGTCCTGTCGAATGGCCTGCGCCCCCTGGTGGGTCATGCCGTAGGTGTCCCACAGGCGGTCGAGCAAACGGTTTTCCTCCGCTCCGGCCTGCAAGACCTTCTGCTCGGCGGCTCCGGCCTCCCGCTGTAAGCGGAGCTGTAAGTCGTTCTGCTCCCGGGCGGCCCGATCCGTGTCCGCCCGGCGTTTTTCCAGGGCGAATTTATCTTGGGTGGCCTGTTCCACCTGGGCCGTCAGACGCTCCGCCTGTTGGTCCAGATCGGTCAAGGCCGTTTCTAATTGGTGTATTTCCGCCGTCCAAATCTCTTTCTGACGGGCGGAGAGAGTAAGTTCTTCCTCCTGCCGCTGTTGATCCCGGTCGGCGGTGTCGAGCTGCTGCCGCAGTTGGGCCAGTAAGGGCGCAAAGGCGGTCAGCGTCCCTTGCAGGGAAGCCCATTCCTCTCGCTGGGCGCGGAGTTTCTCCTCCTGCGCCTGCTGGCGGCGGGTCAGCTCCGCCGTCTCTTCCGGGCCACTGGCTTGTTTTTCGTCCAGCACCCGGGCTGCCGCGCGGCTGGCTTGGCGGGCCTGCTCCAGCATAGCCTGGCTTTCCGCCAAGCGCTTTCTGGCCTGTTCCAGCGCTTGAGACAGCGCCGCTTCCTCGGCCCCCCGGGAGAGAATGCCCCCCTTCCGGTTGACAGAACCGCCGGTCATGGCCCCGCCAGGGCGTAAAATCTCCCCGTCCAGTGTCACCACCGGGAAGCGGTAGCGGCGGGCCTTCGCCAAGGCCGTGCCGTGGTCCAGATCGTCCACCACAACGGTCCGCCCCAGCAAGCTCTGTGCCGCCGGACGAACCCGCTCGTCGCAGCCCACCAGCTCAGCGGCAATCGCCAAAAAGCCGGGGGCGTGTTCCACGCCTTCCTCCCGCAGTTCGTTGGGCCGCAGGGCCGTCAGCGGACGGCAGGTCACGCGCCCCCCGTCCCGGCGTTTCACCAGACGGAGAACGGCTTTGCCCGCCGCCTCGTCTTCTACCAATAAATCCTGCATAGCCCCGCCCAACGCCGTTTCCAGCGCCACGGTGTAGCGGCTCTCCACATGAAACAGCTGGCCGACCGGACCCAGCACGCCGGTCAGCTCGTCTCGCCGGACGGCGGTCATGGCGGTCTTTACGCCCTTGGCGTAGCCCTCCAAGTGGCTGGCCATCTCCCCCAGGAGTCTGGCCCGGGTCGAGAGAGTCTGTTCCTCCATGCGGCAGGCCATCCAGCGCTCTTCCGC
The DNA here is from genome assembly GCA_963606215.1 of uncultured Mycoplasmatota bacterium. GTDB lineage: Bacteria > Bacillota > Clostridia > Oscillospirales > Oscillospiraceae > Evtepia. The sequence goes on from CAVCXN010000169.1 coordinate 10,166, forward strand.
CGTCCGCTCCTGCTCCCGCAGGGCGGCCAGGGCTTCGCGGTCCCGGCGTAAAACTTCCTGCCAGGCAGCAGAAGCCTCGCGGGTCTGTGCCCGCGTCTCCGCCAACTGCGCTTCCGCCTGGGTGATGGCTTCGGCGCGGTTGCGTTCTTGTTTTTTCAGCTGGGCCAGGCGTTCCTCCTGGCGCTGTTGGTCTTCGGTGAGGCGGGCCGTGCGTGTCTCCTGCTGGGCCAGGTCCTCCCGCAGGCGGCGGGCCGTCTCGTCTCCCATGCGGATGCGCTCGCGCAATACCGTGCACTGGCGGCGGCTGTCCTCCGCCTGTTGGCGGACGGCTTGCAGGCGCTCCCGCAGATGCTCCCCTTGGGCCTCCTGGTCCCGCAGGTCGTGCAGCAGGCGTTCGCTCTCGGCATAGAGTCGGTCTGTCTCCTTCGTGCAGGCGTCCAGACTGGCCTGGGCCTCGGCCCGGTCTGCCTGGAGCTTGCGGTTCTGCAAGCGCTGTTTGTCCAGCTGGTCCATCCAGAGGGAAATTTCCAGGGTCCGCAGCTCGTCCCGCAGGGCCAGAAATCGCCGGGCCTGCTCCGCCTGGGCCTGTAAGGGTCCTCGTTGGAGCTCTAACTCTTCCAGCTTGTCCGCCACCCGGGTGAGGTTCTCCTGCGTGCGCTCTAGTTTTCGCTGTGCCTCCTCTTTCTGGTGGCGGCAGTGGGAGATACCGGCGGCCTCCTCAAAAATCTCCCGCCGCTGGGTGCTTTTGGCGGAGAGGATCGCGTCGATCTTCCCTTGGCCGATGAGGGCGTAGCCCTCCTGCCCCAGGCCGGTGTCCATGAAGAGTTCGTTCACGTCCCGCAGGCGGACAGTCTTGCCGTTGAGCAGGTACTCGCTCTCCCCCGACCGGTAATACCGGCGGGTGACGGCAATTTCTTCTCCGCCCCCGGGCAGCAGGTCCCCGCAGTCGTCCAGCCGCAGCGTGACCTGGGCCACCCCCAGGCGCTGACGAATCTGTGCCCCGCTGAAGATGACATCCTCCATCCGGTCCCCCCGCAGGGTCCTGGCAGACTGCTCCCCCAGCACCCAGCGAATGGCATCGGAGAGGTTCGACTTGCCGCTGCCGTTTGGCCCCACAATGGCGGTCACAGGATGGTCAAAGGTCAGGACAGTATGATCCGGGAAGGACTTAAAGCCTTGCAATTCCAACGCGCGCAGACGCAAACCGGCTTCCTCCTCCCCGTGCATCGGTGTCTTCGGTCATGTTTTTTCCACCCCTCAGGCAGAAAAGAGCATGATTCATTTTATTATAGCAACTCCCACCGTGTTTTGCAACGGGTAATCTTCCCCTCTCCAGCGATAGGACAAGCCCCCTGCCGTTGGTTGTGGCCAAATGGCGGGGGGCTTGCTTTTGCTGCTTATGTATGCTTACCCGGAGGTCTTCGGGCAATTGACTGTATTACTCCAGGATGAAGTCATCCTCGTCCTGGTAGGTGTCGTTCTTGGTACCGAACAGACCCAGGATGGCGCCGCAGATGCGGCCCAGGACCAGGCCCACCACCACGGTGGCGACGACAGCGCCCAGCTGGACGCCCACGTTGCCGGTGATGGCGATGCCGAACAGACCGCCCAGCAGACCGGGCATACCGTGCAGGTTGTGCACGCCGCAGGTATCGGTGCCGCGGATGAGCTTGCAGACCTTGGGGGCGATGACGGAGAAGCCCAGGGTGCTCAGGGTACCGGCGCAGATGCCGATGACCATGGAGAAACCGGGGTTAGCCGTGGAGCAGGTGGAGCCGATGCACACGCCGCCGGCCAGGGCTGCGTTGGCGATGTCCTCGATGTCGATCTTGCCGCGGATGAGCTTGGTGAAGACGTAGGTAGCCAGGGTGGAGCCGCACAGAGCCAGCACGGTGTTCAGGACCGTCAGATAGGCGTGGTCGGGGGACACGACAGCGCTGGTGAAGGAGGGCCAGAACAGCCACAAGATCATGCTGCCCAGCAGACAGAACTCGTTGCTGACCTTGGAGGTCTGGGGGGCAGGCTTGCCCTGGAACTTCTTATCGGTGGTGGCCACAACGCCCAGGCCGAAGTAAGCGCCGAAGGCGTGGATGGCGACGGACCCGCCGGTATCCAGGAAGCCCTTGAAGATGCCGCTTTCGAGCAGCAGCCACTCGTTGAAGATATAAGCGATGGTGAACAGGATGGCCAGCACGAAATACTGGTCCATCTTCAGTCGGCCCAGCACCGCGCCCATGCAGATGAGCAGGCTGGCGGCGGCAAACTCAGCGAACAGGAAGCCGGTGATGTTCATGGCGTCGTACTCGCCGGGCAGGAAGCACTTGACGATCATGTAGACCGGGATGGCGATGCTCACAGCCAGAAAGGTGGCGGTCAGGGAGGTGAACTCATGGCCGTGCAGGAAGGCCATCAGGAAGCCGAAGCCCACCAGCAGCATGGCCAGGATGTGGATGGACCGGGCGTAGCTGATGGAATCAAAAATGGTGCGGGTGGCCCCGTCCAGGCTCTCGGTGTCGATGGGGGCGATGGCGTTCATGCCCTCAGCGATGTTGTGGTTGACGGACGGGAAGAACGCAACTGCCATCGCCACAGTGACGAGCAGGAAGACGATCAACAGCCCGACGTTTCGGTTGCCTCGCATAATTTCTAACACTTCTCTCTCAAAAAATTTCGCAAGGGACCGGGGCTGATTCCGGTCCCTTGCGCGGCCTTCAATGTACCATGTTTTATTTTCTTTGTCAACTATTTCAGTCGAAATTTTTGTAAGAAGAGAGAAATTTTTTGGAGACTTTGCCGAGGCTTCGGTTTTTCAGCCGCCCAGCACCTCCTGGGCGTAATGCACCGTCTCCATGGCGTCGGCAGCGTAGCGGTCTGCTTTGATCTCGTCGGCGTAGTCCTGGGTGATGACGGCGCCGCCGACGACTACCTTGCAGTCCAGCCCCGCTTCCCGCAGGGCTTTGATCGTCTCCTTCATATAGGGGGCCGTCGTCGTCATCAGGGCGGACAGACCCACCAGAGGGATATTCTGCTCTTTCACGGCCTCCACGATCGTCTCCGGCGGCACATCCTTGCCCAGGTCCAGGACCCGGAAGCGATAGCTCTCCAGCAGAACCTTCACGATGTTCTTGCCGATGTCGTGGATATCGCCCTTCACCGTCGCCAGGACGATCTGGGGCGCGCCGTGGCTCTCCGTGGCGGGCAGGTACTCCTTCAGGACCTGGAAGGCTTCCTTCGCGGCCTCAGCGCTCATGAGCAGCTGGGGCAGGAAGAGCTTGCCCTTTTCAAACGCCTTGCCCACCTCGTCCAGGGCGGGGACCAGCTCGCCGTTGATGATGTCCAGAATTTCCCGGCCACCCTCGGCCAGTTCTTTGGCTTGGGTCGCCGCTGCATCTTTGAGGCCCTTACAGACGGAGTAATTTAAAGTATTTTCCGCCTTGGGGGGTGCGGCGGGGGCGCTCCCCTCCGCAGGGGCGGCGGCAGGAGCCGCCTTTGCGGGGGCCGGGGCGACCTCCTTCAGGTTTTCCATATAGGTCATGTACTCCTGGCACTGGTCATCCAGCCCCAGCAGGGCGCGGTAGGATTTGAACGCCCCCATCATGGCCGCGCTCATGGGGTTGATGATGGCCCCGTCCAGGCCCTGATACAGGGCCATGGTAAAGAACGCCTGGTTCAGATGGTCCCGCTTGGGCAGGCCGAAGGAGACGTTGGAAACGCCCAGGGCCGTCTTGACCCCCAGCTTCTTCGCCCCGGCCAGCGTCGCCAGGGTGACTTTGGCGTTGTCGCCCCCGGCACTCACGGGCATGGTCAGACCGTCCACCAGCAGCTCCCGGCGGGGGATGCCCATGGCCTCGGCCCGGGCGATGATCTTCTCAGCGATGGCGACGCGCCCCTCCGCCGTGGCGGGGATGCCGTTGTCGTCCAGCGCCAGGCAGACCAGACCGCCGCCGTACTTCTTCACCAGGGGCAGAATGGCGTTGAGGCTCTCCTCCTTGCCGTTGACGGAGTTGATGAGGGGCTTGCCGTTGTACCGGCGCAAGGCCCGCTCCATGGCCTCGGGGTTGGAGGTGTCGAGCTGCAAGGGCAGGCCCGTGACCTCCTGAATGGCCTCTACCATTTTGGTCAAAACCGCAGGCTCGTCCAGCCCGGGCAGGCCCACGTTCACGTCCAGAATATGTGCCCCGGCTTCCTCCTGCTTAAAGGCTTCGTTCAGAACATAGCCCGTGTCTCCTTCCCGCAGAGCGGCCTGGAGCTTCTTCTTGCCGGTGGGGTTGATGCGCTCACCAATGATGACGGGGTCCTTGCCGTCCAGGGCCACGGCCTGACAGTAGGACGTGATGAAGAGCGTGTCCTTCTGCGTCACCTCGGGCAGGGGCAGGTCCTTCGTCACGTCGATGAGGGCCTTGATATGCGCCGGGGTCGTGCCGCAGCAGCCGCCCAGGATGGTTGCCATCGGTGCCAAGGGGAGCATCTGCGCCGCATAGTCCTCGGGACTGACATCGTAAACGGCCTTGCCGTCCACGCTGTGGGGCAGGCCCGCGTTGGGCTGTAAGAGCAACGGCGTGGAGGAATCCTTCCACAGGGCCTCAAAGGTCGGAGCCATTTCCTTGGGACCCAACCCGCAGTTGATGCCCAGCACATCCACGCCCAGGCCCTCGAGCAGGCCCACAGCGGCGCGGGGGGAGCCGCCGGTGAGCAGCTTGCCCGTGGCGTCAAAGATCAAGCTGGCTAAGATCGGCAGGTCACAGTTTTCCTTCGCGGCCAGGACTGCCGCCTTCATCTCGTACAGATCGCTCATCGTCTCGATGAGGATGCAGTCCGCTCCGGCCTTGGCTGCGGCCCGGACCGTTTCGGCAAAGAGAGACACGGCGTCCTCAAAATCCAGGTCGCCGTAGGGCCGCAGGAGCTTTCCGGAGGGTCCCAGGTCGGCGCAGACATAGGCATCTTCTACCCCAGCCTGCTGCATGGCCTCCCGCACATTGGCAACAGCGGCGGCCATGACCTCCTCCACCGTCACCCCATAGGGCGCCAGCTTGGGGGCGCTGGTGCCGAAGGTGTTCGTGGTGATGAGCCGGGACCCGGCTTCTAAGTAGGCCCGATGGACCCCCTGGACGGCGGCGGGATTCTGCATCCCCCACACGTCGGGGAGCAGGCCCTCCGGCAGTCCCGCCGCCTGGAGCATACTCCCCATGCCTCCATCCAGATAGAGACGGCGTTCTTTCATCGCTTGCAGCAGTGGTTTCATTGGGCAGCTCCCCTTTTCCATTTCTTTTCCTTAAAATTTTATTCGGCCTCTGCCGGTGCACACCGGAAGGCGCAGTTTTTCTTCTGACATCGCATGCATTTTTGTCCGCAGGCTTCCTCCTGCCGGTCGCTCAGGCCGACCAGGGCCGTGATGGATTTCTCCGGCACCAGCATCCCTCCCGCCGTGAGGGTCAGGCCGATGCGCTTGGGGGCTTGCAACAGGTCTAAGACCTGCCGCTGGGCCGCCAGGTCCCAATCCCCATAGCCGGGGCTGAACGAGGGCGTGAGATACTGCCCCTCATCCAAGGTGGGCAAAAAGCTGTCGCAGTACGCCGCGCACAGCTGGTCCAGCCAGACAGCACACACCGCCTGTCCCACCGCCGCTTTTGCCATCGACCGGGCGCTCCACCGCCGCAGGAGCCGGTCTGTCTCCGCCCCCAGGGTCACGGCAAACAGGATGCCCTCGGTGCAGTGGCGCAGGTGGTGGTCCAGGTCCCGGCTCTGTCCCGCAAACAGAGAAAGGGACAGCCGCCGCCCCAGGGTCCGGGGGGTGACTGTCCCTTCCAGCTCCCGCTGACACTCGGCGGCCAGCACAGCGGCCTCCGGCCACAGGTCGGCCCCCCGACTGCCCAGATAGCGGGCGATCTCTCGGGAATCTAAGTTCATCCGCGTCCCAGGACCTTGGACAAGTTCTCCGCGATGCCGGCGGCGACATCGGGCTTGTTCATGGTGTAGACGTGGACGCCCCGCACGCCGTTGGCGACGAGGTCCACCATCTGCTCGGCGGCGTAGACGATGCCCGCCTGCTTCATGGCGTCGGGCCGCTCGCGGAAGCGGTCCAGGATCATCCGGAAGCGGTTGGGCAGGGTCGTGCCGGACAGGGACAGGATACGGGTCATCTGCGCGGCGTTGGTCACGGGCATGATGCCGGCTAAAATCGGCACGTTGATGCCGGCCTCCTGCGCGCGGTACAGGAAGCTGTACAGGGCGCTGTTGTCAAAAAACATCTGGGTGGTCAAGAAGTCCACGCCGCAGTCCACCTTTTCCTTCAGGTGGCGCAGGTCCTCGGCCTGGCTCAGGCACTCCACGTGCCCCTCTGGATAGCAGGCCCCGCCGATGCAGAAGTCGCCGTATGCTTTGATCTCCTTCACCAGCTCATAGGCATAGCGGAAGTCACGGGGGGCGTCGGGGTCATAGCCCTCGGGGTAGTCGCCGCGCAGGGCCAGGATGTTCTCAATGCCAGCCGCTTTCAGGGCGTCCAGCTCGTGGTGGATGCGGTCCCGATCGGAGGAGACGCAGGTCAGGTGGGCCAGCGCCGTGACCCCCTGGGCCTGGACGATCTGGGCGATCTTCGACGTGTAGGCAGAGGTACCGCCGCCCGCGCCGTAGGTCACGCTCATAAAATCGGGTTTCAGCTGGGCGATCTTCTCCACGGCGGAAGCCACAGAGTCAAAATCGCTGTCTTTTTTGGGCGGGAAGGCTTCGAAGGACAGGGTCACTTCTTTTTCCTTCCAGAGGTTAGAGAGTTTCACAAGGGGTCCCTTCTTTCTCGCTTCGGGAGGTTATTCGGGCTGCTGAACGGGGGCAGTGTCCCCTTCTGCCTTCTGCGCTTTTCCGGCCAGGCGGATGCCCGCCAGGGCCAGGGCGCAGACGAACCAGAAGATCAGCATCACCCGTGGGTAGTTCCAGAGGTAGTCGGCCATGCCGCACAGCATGGCGCCCAGCAGGGCGGACACGCCGCCGATGACGGCCATCCGCACCACAGGCTGGCACTGTTTATGGAAGACAGCCTTCGCGCCCTTCTTCGCCGTCCACAGGATGCCCCCCACAAAGGAGATGACACCCACCAGGCCCGTCTCGCACCAGACCTGAAGATAGAAGTTGTGGCAGTGGACAAAGTGATCCTTGCCATGGAAGAGGTTCAGGTCGCTGATGGCCTGGCGCACCGCGTCAGACCCCAGCCCGGCCCCCAGCACAGGCCGCTGCTTCAAAAAGGCAGCGGCAGCGCGGTAGAGAGGGAAGCGGCTGGTCGTGGACGTATCCGAGGTATTAAAGATCGTCAGGATGCGGTGGAACACCGTGTCCGGCAGCAGGGACAGGCCCACCAGCGCCACGACGATGCCCAGCGGAATGAGCTTGGAGTTCCACAAAATGACGAACACCACCGCTGCCAGCGCCAGCCCGAGCCAGCTGGCCCGGGAATAGGTCATGGCCATGGACATGCACCCAAGGCCCACGCTCAGCAGGCCCAGCAGACGGCCGAGCCAGCTCTTGGTACACAGCAGGTAGGCCGCCGCCACGGGGATGAGCAGCAGCAGGACCTCACCAAAGGTATTGGGGTTGTCAAAAAAGCTCATCACGCGGCCGGGCATATCTCCGTTCACGTTGACATCCACATAGGAGAGGTTCACCTCCACGCCCTGGATGCGCTGATACAGGCCGTAGAGAGACATGATGAGCAGGGACAGCGAAGTGAAGCACAGCAGGCGCTCCAGCTGCTCCCACGTCTCCACCGTGCTGACCAGGATCACCACGCACAGCATACAGGTGATGTAGTACAGCAAAAAGCGGAAGGACAGGGAGGGGTAGGCCGACAGCGGCCAGGCGGCAAAGGTCATGCCCGCAAAGGCCATGAGCCACGGGCCGACAAACTTCATATCCAGCCGGAAGCCTGGCTTGCGCATCCCGGCAAACCAGGCCAGGACAAAGCACAGGATGAACCCGGCAAAGCTGTAGGCGTTGTTCCAGTACTCAAAGGGCAGCGCCAGAAACAGCACCATCATCCAGGCCACGGCCAGAGGGGTCTGCTCCACTACCGCAAAGGCGATGCGGGCAAAGAAGCTGTTTTCAAACACGTCATGCCCCACGGCATAGAGCTTTTGCAGCAAGATCGTCGGGATGCTCAGCAAAAACGTCATCACCCGGCAGAGCACGCTCTCCGGCCAGGCGCGGGACAGCACGCCCTCCCGGGAGAGGAAGTGTATCACGGCGCTGCCATGATAGGCGTTGCTCCAGCCCCGGGCGATGCCCCGCAGGATCTTTGCCAGCAGGCTGTATTCATAGTTCTCCCGCAGCCAATGCCACAGGGGAGCCAGCCAAGAGCAGAGAATGCTGCTCCGAACCACTTCCACAGCAGTCACTCCTTTTTTTCAGTCATATGGGTTCAGCCCTTCCGGTTCTTCACGCCGTAGAGTATCGACAGGGCGAAATACTGGCGGCGGCGGATGAGATCGGCCACGATCTGCTTGTTCCGCCCCAAGCCATGGGGCCGGATGGTCTGGATGGCCTTCGCCATCTCCGGCAGCTGGCAGATGCCCCGCACCCGGCGGCGTTTTTCCGCCAGGGACGCGGCGTTGCTGGCGGCGAACTCATTGCCCACGGCGATGAGCAGACCGGCCCAGTTGGAGTTTTCCCGCCAAAGGGGTTGGCTCTCCTCCAGGCCCATCTGCCCGGCCAGGGCTTCCTTGGCCTTCATAAAGGTATGGAAGGTCTGCATGTAATCGGGCAGATAGCGGCGGGTGACAGAGGCGGGATTTTGCAGGTAGTTGTACACCGCCTCGTCGGTCATTGCCAGTTTTTGGGAATAGCAGAAGTATTCCATCAAAAACAGCTCGTCCTCCAAATAGGCTCCCATGAACTGCATGCTATGCCCCTGGATGACCGACCTGGAAAAGAGGAAGCGCCAGACAAAGCCGTTGAGGACCTCGCCGGGCTTGCCCAGGCGCTGGCCCAGCAGCCGCTCTACGATGCCCTTTCGAATCTCTTCCGGGCCGTAGACACCGGCAGGCAGCGCGCCGGGTTCCTTCTCCCGGCGCCCATCCTGCTCCACCCGCCAGTGGCCGCCGCCGGCGGTGTCGGCCCCGGCCTCGGTGAGGGCGGTGTAGAGCGTCTCCAAAGCGTCCGTGGGGAGCCAGTCGTCGGAGTCGGCAAAGGTAACGTACTTGCCGTCTGCCATGGTCATGCCCAGGTTGCGGGCGGAGCTGACCCCGCCGTTGTCCTTGTGGAGGACCCGCACACGGGGGTCCTCCTTGGCGATCTGGTCGCACAGTTCCCCGCTGTGGTCGGGGGAGCCATCGTCGATGAGCAAAAGCTCCAGGTCGCGAAAGGTCTGGTTCAAGATGGAGTCAGTACACTTGCGGAGAAATGCCTCCGCCCGGTAGACCGGTACGATCACCGAAATTTCCGGCATACAAGACCCTCCTTCTTTACAAGATAACGTCAGGACTGTGACGGAAAACAGCTCACTGGCAGGCAGCCTTCAGCTGCCCGGCGCGGTCGGTCTGCTCCCACTTCACGCCCAGGTCCTCGCGGCCCATGTGACCGTAGGCGGCCAGCTTCTGATAGATGGGCTTCTGCAGGTCCAGGTCGCGGATGATGGCGGTGGGGCGCAGGTCAAAGGTCTTGCGGACGGCCTCCTCCAGCACGGAGTCGGCCACGGTGCCGGTGCCGAAGGTCTCCACCAGGATGGAGACGGGCTGGGCCACGCCGATGGCGTAGGCCAGCTGGATCTGGCACCGCTTGGCCAGGCCAGCGGCCACGACGGTCTTAGCGACCCAACGGGCGGCGTAAGCCGCGGAACGGTCCACCTTGGTGGGGTCCTTGCCGG
>CAVCXN010000170.1:0-709 GCA_963606215.1 uncultured Mycoplasmatota bacterium
GATCATATTTGGAAGGGCGGCTACATTGATGTGCAGAACGCAACCCCCGAGCAGGCGCAAACCTATTACCAATCTTATATCGACAACTACCTGATCGCCGACGCCGTCAATGACGAAGGGATCAAAGATGTGCAGGGCTTCAAGCGTTTCATCCGTGCCTGCGCTGCTTTGGTCGGGAATCTGGTCAATTATAAAAACGCTGAGCGAGACCGCCGGTGTTTCTGAGACCACAGCAAAAAAGTGGCTTGCCATCTTGCAGGACATGGATGTGGTGTACTTGCTGGAACCCTATTCCAACAACAAGCTACAGCGCCTGGTCAAAACACCAAAGCTCTATTTCTGCGACACCGGGCTGTGCGCCTACCTGACCCGATGGCTGACCATGGAATCTCTGCGGGACGGCGCGGCCAGCGGCCACCTGTATGAGAATTATGCGGTCATGGAGCTGGTCAAAAACTACGCCTATGCCCGTGACACCGCCCTGCTGACCTTCTATCGGGATGCGAATGCAAAAGAAATTGATGTGTTCGTGGAGGAAAACGGGAAGATCCATCCTCTGGAGATCAAAAAGAGCGCCAACCCGGATAAAAAAGAGGTCAAGAAGTTCAGTGTCATCGACAAAACGACGTTGGAAAAAGGGGCAGGCGGTGTTGTCTGCATGTTCCCGCGGCCGTTCCCAATCGACAGAGAGAATCTATTGATCCCAAGC
>CAVCXN010000170.1:733-4518 GCA_963606215.1 uncultured Mycoplasmatota bacterium
AATGGCTGCTGCAATCTTCAAACTGCAGCAGCCATTTTTCGTTCTCTTATGAATGGGTGAATGGGATCGGCTCTATCATCCCGCCGTCGCCTGAAGCAGCACCTTGGCGGCAATGGAACCGGCGACCTTCGCGCCGCCGCCGCCGTTCTCCACCAGGACCACGAAGGCCAGGGGATGGTCGGGGTCGTCGATGAAGCCGGTGAACCAGGCGTGGGGATCACCGTTGCCCACCTCGGCGGTGCCGGACTTGGCGCAGACGGCCAGATCCCCGAACTGGCTCTGTCCATACTGGCTGGTCACGTTGTTCCGCATCATGGCTTTCAGGCGCTGGCACGTGCTTTGGGAAAAGACGCTGTACGTCTCCTTCCCGTCGGGGAAGGCGGCGGGGAGGGCTGTCCCGGTGACGCTCTCCTTGGCCACCAGCTTGGGGACCACAGCCTCGCCCTCGTTGGCGATGCCGCCCATGAGGGTCATGAGGGAGCAGGGGTTCACCAGGTCCTTGTCCTGGCCCACACCGGACCAGCCCAGGTAGGCACTGCCCGCAGGCTCAGCCTCAAAGCTACCCTTGGCCGTGTTGATGCCGCAGACCTTGTGGCTGTCCAGCAGGCCAGCTTCCTTCATGTACTTTTCCAATGTGTCACCCCCCAGCTCCATGGCCAGAGTAGCATAGGCCCCGTTGCAGGAGGAGGCCAGGCATTGGTCGATGTCCATGTTCTGCCCGTGGGCATAGGGACAGGTGATCACATCGTCCCCCACTTGCAGCTTGCCGTTGCAGCTGTAGCGGAACTCGGACAGGTCTTTTTTCTGCTCAATGGCCGCCGCCGTGGTGATGATCTTAAAGGTCGAGCCGGGCGGGAAGGTTCCGGAGAAGAAGCGGTTTAAGTACACGCCGTCATAGGCCGGATTGCCGTCGATGTTGGAGGGCGGGTTGTTGGGGTCATAGGACGGCGCGCTCACCAGGCATTTCACCGCCCCCGTCGTGTAGTCATAGACCGCCACCACACCCTTGTGCCCGTTGAGGGCGGCGTAGGCCGTCTCGTTCAGCGAGGCGTCTACCGTAAGGGTCACATCATGGCTGCCCAGAGAGGTGCCGGTGACGAAGTTGTAGCCCGTCAGACGGCTGGCCAACACAGACCGCAGGGAGGTGCCAAAGTTTTCGTCGCCCACCAGATGAAGGGTCGCCACGCGGGTCCTGGCGTTCTCGGCGTAGCTCTTGGTCTGGCCGTCGTAGAGGACGGTACCGTTGGCGTCATAGATGGCTCCGGAGGAATAATACCTCGTGCCGAAGAAGCCCACCCAGTCGCTGCCGTTTCGCACAAGCTTGACGCAGAAAAAGGCCACGCCCACAGCCAGCACCAGGGCCAGGAGCACAGAGATGAGCGTCCGTCGTCTGAGCCGTTTCATCTGCCTTCCCTCCTTCCGGTAGTCTTTGGCTTCGGCGGGTCATCCTCCGGCCAGAGGGGACCGTCGATCAGGTCGTCCCAGTTGCCGGGGTCGCGGGCTAACCCGCTGTCTTCATAGCCATAGTCATCATACTCGTCATAGTCCTCGTAATCGTCGTAATCATCATAGTCGTCCCAATCGCTGTAGCCGCCGTACATCCGGTCAGAATCCGGCGGGATCCAGCCCCGGATGCGCTTGGGCAGCTTGAGGGTGAAGCTGGCGTTGGGGCGGGTGTCCGCCGCCTTGATAAAGGCCAGCAGGCCCCAGCAGGAGATCATACTCGAGCCGCCCATCGACACAAAGGGGAAGGTCACACCCGTCAGCGGCAGGATATCCACCGCGCCCAGAACGTTCAGGGTCGCCTGAAACACCAGCATGGCCGCCGCGGAGTTGGCCGCGATAACATAGTAGCTCGACCGGGCCGTGGACGCGCACCGGGCGGCATAAAACACCAGCACCAGCAGCATGACGATGATGCACAGGGCCAAAATCAAACCAAACTCCTCGCTGATGACGCCGAAGACCAGGTCCGTGTTGGCCGCGCCGATGTTTTTGAGGAACGAAGCATCCCCCGTCCCCTTGCCGAACAGACCGCCGCTGGCGATGGCGGACATGGTGCGGGTCTGCTGGAAGCCGCCGGAGTCAGCGGCGTGTTCCCAAACGTGGTGCCAGGCCCCGAAGCGGTTGGCGATGTAGGGCTTGTACTGCAGGATCATCCAGCCGCCGGCCCCCGCCGCCGTCGCCATGAGCGCCAGAAAACCCACGTCGCCGGAGCGCAGGAAGGCGATGACCAGCAGAGCCACAAAGAAAATGAGGGCCGTGCCGAAGTCACTCATCAGGGCCAGACAGCCCATGCAGAAGCCGCAGAACAGGACGGTAAAGACCAGATTTCGCCGGGCGAAGAGCCGGTCCAGCGTGGCGGCCCCGGTGAAAATAAAGGCAATCTTCACGAACTCCGAGGGCTGGAAGCCGATCGGCCCGATGGAGATCCAGTTCTTCGCGCCGAAGATGCGGGAACCTAAGACCACGTTGAAGATGAGCAGTAAGCAAGTCAGCACAGCCACCGGCCAGCGGAGAGACAGGGTGGCTTTCAAGTCCCGCAGCAACACACTGAGCGTCAAAAACACCGCAATGCCCAGCAGCAGGCAGATGGTCTGGGTGAGCAGGGACTTGGGCGAATAGGCCGCCGTGATGCCGAAGCAGATACTGCACAGGAAAAACGCGATCGTCTCCGCTTCAAAGGCCGTGCGCTTCAAGGCCCGGTAGATGCCGTAGGTAAACCACATGGCCGCCATCAAAATGCCAAAAGCGACGGCAATCATCGCCACCTCGCTCTTTTCCCGCCCGGGCAGGCATTGCACGGCCAGCATCAGCTGAAAGACCATGAGACAGCCCAGGGTCCGGCCGGGACTGAGGGGCCGCTCAGCCACGCCCCAGCGCATGGCCTGCTCGCGTTCCTCGGCCTCGCTGATGGCGTAAAATTCCATACCCACGCCGCCCAGGTCGATCATGTCCCCCGTCTGGATGGGGACGGTGGCGGTCACTTTTTTGCCGTTGACGCGGGTGCCGTTTTTGGTCTGTAGGGGCTGTAAGGTCCAGTTGCCCTTGTGGTCCCGCAAGAGGGCAGCGTGGCTGCGGGACACCGTGGGAAAGTCCAGATCCACGTCCGCCCAGCGCCCTCGACCGATGGCGTTTTCCCAGTGGCACAGCTCTAACCGGGCGCCGTCAGCCATGGTCAGCCAGCCCCAGATCTCCTTGCCGGGCTTCTCCCGGAAGATGGAGCGGCAGCAGCGGACGATGATCAGAATGGCCACGAACACGGCCAATATACGCAGTACGCCGCTGGCCACCGGCAGCACCACGTCCAGGGCGGCGCTGATGGCCTTGCCCGCCGCCGCGTTCTCCATGGCGGCGCGGACCTGATCCCCCAGCTGGGAAAAGATCGTCTGCACGCGGGCGACGATCTGAGAAATGATCTCCTGCATAGGTCCTCCTTTCTCCGGCAAAATCCGCCGGCAGGTCAATTGTCAGATAGAGGTACTATTATACCATAACCTGACGAAAAGACAAGCCAGTGCAGTGCCTTCCCCTTGCGCCCCAGGACAAAGAAAACACTGCGATTGCTGTTTGCTTTCGTGAGAATATTTCTTGTTTTCGAGTGGGTTTCATGGTATACTTTTGAAAAGAAAGGGGGTGGCCTGTTGCTGGAATTGTATGTTTCTGACACCGCCAGTGGCGAAAAATTCCCTGCGGAAGTTCGTCCCGCCAACCAGCATGATTTAGCGGAGACCAGTTCCTGGCAGACAAACTGGACCTCTGCGTATGCAAAACAGCTCCCCAAC
>CAVCXN010000171.1:0-2009 GCA_963606215.1 uncultured Mycoplasmatota bacterium
GTGCCCCACTGACCGGCGCCGGTCTCGGTGGTCACACCCTTGAGGCCCTGCTTCTTGGCGTAGTACGCCTGTGCGATGGCGGAGTTGAGCTTGTGGGAGCCGGAGGTGTTGTTGCCCTCGAACTTGTAGTAAATTTTGGCCGGAGTCTGGAGCTTTTCCTCCAGGCAGTAGGCCCGGACCAGGGGGGAGGGACGGTACATCTTATAGAAGCTCCGAATCTCTTCGGGGATGGGGATGTAGGCGGTGTCGTTGTCCAGCTCCTGCTCGACGAGTTCCTTGCAGAACACCCCCTCGAGCTCCTGGGCGGTCATGGGCTGGCCGGTGCCGGGATTGAGTAGGGGGGCGGGCTTATTCTTCATGTCGGCCCGGACGTTGTACCAAGCCTGGGGCATCTCGTTTTCTTCCAGATAAATCTTGTAGGGGATCTCTTTGTTTGCAGCCATGTTGGTTCGGCTCCTTTCTATGGTTCCGGGACAGAAGGCTTGAAAAAAACAAAAAACGCTCCTGTCCCATGCAGTCATTTGCAGGGACAGAAGCTCGTGCTTCTGCGGTGCCACCCGGCTTGGCGCGTCCGTGTTATGGTAACACGCGCCCACTCAGCGCACTCTATCAAGTGCCGACGCTTGGTAACGGGGCGTCACTCCCGTCTCGCCTACTGGAGACAGCTTGTCTCGTTGGGTCTGCCCTCCCGGGACCATTCGTCAGGGGTCACTCTGCCGCGCTTGCACCGGCCGCGGTTCGCTGAAAGAGGGGGAAGCCTGACTACTTTTCCCGTTCCTCGGTTTCTTTGGTGGGAGTATAGCACGTTGCCGGGCTGCTGTCAAGGCTTTTTTTCTTGCCGGGGAGCGATGGCCTGTGGTATGATGGAAAAAACGGAGGAGGTCTTACCGCCATGGAACCTATCACCCTGCGCCCGGCGGTCCCGGAGGATGCCGGGGCTTTACTGGAAATTTACCGCCCCTATGTAGAGAACACGGCCATTACCTTTGAGTACGACGTGCCCACCCTGGCCGACTTCACCCAGCGGGTGAAGGGGACCTTGGAACAGTTCCCCTATCTCGTGGCCCAGCGGGGAGATGAGATTTTAGGCTATGCCTACGCCGGGCCGTTCCACCCCAGAGCGGCCTACCAATGGGCCGTGGAGGTGACGATCTATCTCCACCGGGACCAGCGGGGGAATGGGTTGGGCCGCCGCTTATATGACGCGCTGGAAAATTTGCTCCGGGCGCAGAATGTCCTGCTCTGTTACGCCTGCATCGCCTACCCGGAGCAAGAGGACGAATACCTCACCCAGGCCAGCGTTCGCTTTCACGGAAAGCTGGGTTATGCCCAGGTGGGGCAGTTCCATCAGTGCGGCTATAAATTCGGGCGCTGGTATGATGTGGTCTGGATGGAGAAGCGTTTGGGCGAGGCGGTCACGCCGCCCCAGGCTCTCATCCCGTTTCCCAAATTAAAAACGGAGGAATAAACCGATGAAACACGGCATCTTACGCGGCGTGCTGCTCTCCCTGCTGCTGGTGTGTCTGCTGCCCCTGTGGGCGGCGGCGGACACGGGGCCGAAGCCCTCCATTGAGATCATGCCGGAGGGACTTGGGGAGGGATATTACTATCTGACCCTGCTCTCCCAAACGGAGAGCACAGGGCCTTGGTCGAAGTATGAAAGCTTTGCAGAGTCCCGGGATTCCTACGGTGACCCGGAGGCGGACGAGGCCATTTGGACGGCGTTCAACGACTATGAAGATGCAGACAGCTTTTACTTCCTGGGCTGTTATGGACAGGTTGCGGATGGACAAGTATTTTCTTGGAGCTATTACCCGCCGGATACTTTCAAAGTGTTGGCCTATTTTCCGGAGAGCGGGACCTTTGCTGTGGGTCCTGTGACCGAGCGGGAGGAATTCAGTGCCCGCTATACCGTGTTCCTTTCAAAGCAAGGGGATACGCTGGTGATGGAAAACGAGCAGGGTACAGCGGAGAATACGATGGCTTTTGTCGGGCGGCTGGTTTTGACC
>CAVCXN010000172.1:0-2930 GCA_963606215.1 uncultured Mycoplasmatota bacterium
CAACTATGGATACCGCGACCATTCTCAGCCATGTAGACCACACCCTGCTCAAGCCCGAGTCCACCTGGGAGCAGATCAAGACCCTCTGCGACGAAGCCATGGAGTTCGGCTGTGCTACTGTGTGCATCCCCCCGTCCTTCGTCAAGCAGGCGGTGGCTTATGTGCAGGGAAATTTGAAAATCTGCACCGTCATCGGCTTCCCCAATGGCTACAACACCACCGCCGCCAAGATTTTTGAGACGAAGGACGCCGTGGAAAATGGGGCCAGCGAGATCGACATGGTCATCAACAACGGCATGGTGAAGGACCGCCAGTGGGACGACATCACCCGCGAGATCGCCGGCATCAAGGCCGCCTGCCTGGGCCGCCCGCTCAAAGTGATCATCGAGACGTGCCTGCTCAGCGGCATGGAAAAGATCAAGCTCTGCCAGCTGGCCGCCAAGGAAGAGGTGGCGTATGTCAAGACCTCCACCGGCTTCTCCACTGGCGGCGCCACCCGCGAGGACGTGGCTCTGCTGCGGGAGAATCTGCCCGCCTCCGTCAAGGTCAAAGCCTCCGGCGGCATCCGCACCCTGGAGGACGGCCAGGCATATCTGGAGCTGGGTGCCGACCGTCTGGGCGCCAGCGCCCTGGTGGGTGAGGCCCGGAAGCAGAAATAAGACCGAATTGATCCGGTCATCATAAGGAAAAGGGAGGGAATGGCTTTGTACGATATTTGGCTCTGCGACGACGAAGAGGTTTACCTGCGGGACTTGGCGGAAAAGATCGTTCCCGCACTGCCCAACGTGCGGGTGCAGCAGTTCCATGACCCGGCGGCGGTCCGGGTGGCCGCGCGGGAGAGCCTGCCGGATATCCTCATCATGGACATCGAGTTCGGCCTCGCCAACGGCATCCATCTGACCGACGAGCTGTGCGCCCAGGCGGAAAAGCCTATCAAAGTGCTGTATCTCACGGCCTACGGCGAGCGGTACTGCCAGCGTATTTTTACCGGCGAGATCAAGCCCGATGGATACCTCACAAAACCGGTGGAGGACGCCTACCTTTTCTATCATCTGGAGCAGTGTATCGACAGTTTAGAGGGACTGGTGTCAGACAGCCAGACCATCACCTACCAGAAAAACCGCACCCTGTGCAGCATCTCCTGCCGGGAGGTGCTGGCCCTGGAGAGCAAGGGCCACACCATCCACATCCGCACCCGGGACGGGCGGTCAGACCGGGAGTTTCCAGGCCGTCTGGACGAGATGGAGGAGAGACTGCCGGAAGAATTCATCCGGGTCCATAAGAGCTATATCGTCAACATGAAATACATCGACCGGGTGGAGCGCAAAGGCATCCTCTTGCAGGGCGGCCGCGCCGTGCCCATCAGCCGCAGCAAGCAGGAGGAGACGCGGAAGCGCTACCTGCTCTATCGGGGGGCACAATTATGATCACACAAGCCTTTTTGCTCCTGGCCAGCGGGCTGCAGATCTTAGCGTACGCTGTCTTCATGAACTTCATGATGGAGCCTCGCTTCTCCAAAAAACTCAACTTTTGTCTCACGGCGGCAGGCTATCTTTTGGTCGCCATCCTCAGCCGGCTGCTGGAAGCCTATACCATCCCTCAACTCCTGGCGGCCAATGGCCTGGTCATCCTGCTGATCTTTGTCTTGTTCCGAAGCAGTGTGTGGTACAAGCTCTTTACGCTCCTATATACTTGGGTGACGGTCTTTGCCCTGGACATGGGGGCGATGATTCTCTGCGTGCAGTGGCTCCACCTGAGCGAATATGACATCCTCAATAACCCCGCCATCCGGCTGGGTGTGACCTACTTCAACTATGTGTTCGTTCTGGTCCTCTGGCTCATCCCCGTGATGAACAAACTCCACCGGACCGTCCAGCTGCAAAAGCAGACGGTGAAGCGCTTCGTCTTTTATCCCCTGGGCCATCTGTTGCTCATCGTCGGGTTTTATCTGCTGGTGGAGCAGTATCCCTCACCGCAGTTGGCGATTTATTTCGCCCTGGCCTGTCTGTACTGCATTGTGGTCAACATCCTCCTGCTCAAGACCATGATGGACACGGCCAAGAAAGCCGAGCTGGAACGCAAGGTCCAGGTCATGGAGTACGCCAAGGACTTGCAGCTCATGGAGTACGACGTGCTCCAAGAAAAAGAGCGGGCGGTGGCGCGCCTGGCCCATGACTATAAGAACCAGCTGGCCGTTGGCCTGACCCTCTTGGAGCAAAAAGAGTACGACCGTCTGGCCGAACAGCTCCGGGGCCTCTCCAACAGCCTGACCACCACGAAGGAAGTCCACTTCTGCCGCAACCGCGTGGTCAACGCAGTCCTGGCCAACAAAGCCGCCCTCTGCCGCCGGGAAGACATCGACCTGCGGGCGGAGCTGGATGTGCCGGAGGACACGACCCTCTCCGATGGCGAGTTGTGCAGCGTCTTCGCCAACCTCTTAGACAACGCCATCAAAGGCGTCCTCCCCCTGCCGCCGGAGAAACGGCACATCACCGTAAAAGCCGGGCTGGACGGCCGCAACCTGGTGGTCAAGACCGAAAACCCCTACGACCCCACCCGCTACCGCAAAGGCAAGGGCCTGGGCCAGGGCATCGTCCGGGACATCGCCAGCAGCCACGACGGGGACTTCCTCGCGATGTCTCAGGGGGAGAATTTCGTTTGCCTTCTTTCTCTGCAATATAAGTAATTTGACAGAACACCCCAGTACTATTCCGATAATAGGACCAATATAGTTCCGATACGCTTGCTATCCTTCCGATCACAGGGTATAATACTGCTAACTGGGAGGGATGTCTATGTTTCTATCCGTAAAGGAAGCCGCAGAAAAATGGGGCATTTCAGACAGACGTGTTCGGGAACTGTGCGCTGGGGGGAAGGTCTCAGGAGCTTATCGGCAAGGCCGCGCATGGAAAATTCCGGCGGATGCGATC
>CAVCXN010000173.1:0-5300 GCA_963606215.1 uncultured Mycoplasmatota bacterium
AGAGAAGATAGCCCAGAAGAACCCCGGCGGCCAGGAACAAACAGAGGGACACTCTGAAAAATATCTTTTGTTTCATTGGTCATGCCTCCTAAGCATACTACAGCCTGCTTTCAGCAGGCACGCCCTCCCCTTCTACCCTATATAACGAACAGGCCCCCCAATTTGTAACACGTTTTTCAAAATTTTTTCAAATTTTTTTGATCTTATATCAGGTCTTGCGGCTTTCTCTATTCCGCATTATAATAGAGGGGTTATCAAAGCTCATTCTCCTGTCATCCGTCCCCCGGGACCCTTGACAGGCACAAACATAACCCCTATTCCGGAAAGGAGACCCCATGAAGTATATCCTCATCATCGGCGACGGCATGGCAGACAACCCCGTCCCCACCCTGGACAACAAGACCCCTCTCCAGCACGCCAACATCCCCGTGATGGATGCCCTGGCCGCCAAGGGCGAGGTGGGCAACGTCATCAACTGTCCCGACGGCCTGCCCGCCGGCAGTGACACCGCCATCCTGTCCATCTTCGGCGCAGACCCCAACGTATGCTACACCGGCCGCTCCCCCCTGGAAGCTGCTGCCACCGGCATCCAGCTCCAGCCCGGCGACGTGTCCTACCGCTGCAACATGATCGCCCTGGAAGACAACGACCTGCCCTTTGAAGAGAAGAAAATTCTCTCCCACTCCGGCGGCTCCATTGAGGGCGACCAGTCCATTCAGCTGGTCACAGACCTGTTCAATGACCCCGAGTTCCAGGCCGCCGCGAAAAAAGCCGGCATGATCGTCCACCCCGCCGCGTCCTTCCGGCACATTGCGGTGCAGTCCGGCGCATCCATCGTGGGCATCAAGCTCATCCCGCCCCACGACCATCTGGGTGAGGTCATCGGTCCCCTGCTGCCCTCCGGCAACGACAACGCCGTAGTGCTGAAGGACCTCATGAAGCTGGCCCATAAGGTTCTTGACCACCACCCCATCAACGAGAAGCGCCGCGCCGAGGGCAAGCTCCCCGCCAACGGCGTGTGGTTCTGGGCCGAGGGCAGTGCCGTGGCACTGGACTCCTTCTGGGACAAGTATCACAAGACCGGCACCGTCATCTCCGCTGTGCCCCTGTGCTTCGGCATCGCCCGCCTGTCCGGTCTGGACATCCGCGAGGTTGAGGGGGCCACCGGCGAGCTGGAAACCAACTACGAGGGCAAAGTCGCCGCCGCCCTGGACGAGCTGCACAGCGGCAAGGACTTCGTTGCCGTCCACGTGGAGGCCCCCGACGAGTGCACCCACAACGGCGACCTGCCCGGCAAGCTCCAGGCCATCGAGTGGCTGGACAGCCGCGTGGTGGGCCCCATCACCCAGGCTCTGGCCGACGAGGGCACGGACTTCCGCCTGCTCATCCTCTCCGACCACAAGACCCTGACCTCCACCCGCGGCCACGACGCCGATCCCGTCCCCTACCTGCTGTATGACAGCCGGAAGGACACGGGCCTGAACCTGCCCTACTGCGAGGAATCCGGTCTGAAAGGCACTGCCTACCCCGCCGGTGCCCCCGTCCTCATGCGCAAGCTCTTTGAACAGCTGTAAACCCCAGCACATGCTCTGCATGTATCTTCGCTATACAACACACAACGACAAACGGAGGAAACCAACATGAGTAAGACTGCTTTTTCCCCGGCCAACATTCTCCTGCCCCGGGAGTGCGGCCTGACCAAGTGGGCTGTGGTGGCCTGTGACCAGTACACCTCTCAGCCCGAATACTGGGAGCGCGTGGACAAATACGTGGGCGACGCCCCCTCTACCCTGCGCCTGATCCTGCCCGAGAGCAAGCTCGAGAGCGACAACGTGGACCAGGAGATCGAGAAGATCAACCACACCATGGAGCAGTACCTGGCTGACGGCCGCCTCCAGGAGCTGGAGGGCGCCATGCTCCTGCTGGAGCGCAAGCTGGACAACGGCAAGACCCGCCTGGGTCTGCTGGGCAAGCTGGACCTGGAGCAGTACAGCTATGAGAAGGGTTCCGGCACCCCCATCCGCGCCACCGAGGGCACCGTTCTCTCCCGCATCCCGCCCCGCATGAAGGTCCGCCGCAACGCCCCCATCGAGCTGCCCCACATCATGGTCCTCATCGACGACCCCAAGAAGGAGATCATCGAGCCTCTGGCCACTGACAAGGCCAAGAAGGAGATGTCCGGCGTTTACATGACCTCCCTCATGGAGCGCGGCGGCCGCATCGCCGCCCACCTGCTGTCCAAGAAGCAGGCTGAGAAGGTCGAGGACCAGCTGGCCGTCCTGGGCGATCCCCAGCGCTTTGCCGAGACCTATCACGCCGAGGGCAAGCCCGTCCTGCTCTACGCCATGGGCGACGGCAACCACTCTCTGGCCACGGCAAAAGCCTGCTGGGAGGAGCTGAAGCCCACCCTGTCCCCCGAGGAGCAGCTGACCCATCCCGCCCGCTACGCCCTGGTGGAGCTGGTGAACCTGTATGACGACTCCCTGGAATTCGAGGCCATCCACCGCGTCCTCTTCGGCGTGGACCCCAAGAAGCTCATGGCCGATTTCTTGGCCGCCTATCCCGGTGCCCACTACGGCGAGGGCGAGGGCCATCAGATCACCTACGTCCTGCCCGGCGGCGAGAAGGGCGTTGTCACCGTCCCTGACCCCACCGCCCAGCTGGAAGTCGGCACCCTGCAGAACTTCCTGGACAAGTACCTGGAAGAAAACGGCGGCAGAATCGACTACATCCACGGTGTGGACGTGGTGGAGAGCCTGGTCAGCCAGCCCGACAGCATCGGCTTCCTGCTGCCTTCCATGACCAAGGATCAGCTCTTCCCCACCGTCATCTTCGACGGCGCTCTGCCCCGCAAGACCTTCTCCATGGGCGAAGCCCATGACAAGCGCTTCTACATGGAAGCCCGGAAGATCAAGTGACTTCTCTCACCCTGCCGGCTCCGGCAAAGATCAACCTGACCCTGGACATCCTGGGGGCCAGGCCCGACGGCTATCACGAGATGGAGATGGTCATGCAGTCCGTCTCCCTGTGCGATACCATCCGTCTGGACCTGGGCTTCCCCGGAGGCATCCGGGCCTCGTCGGGCCTGCAATTTTTGCCCAACGACAAGGACAACCTGGCCGTCGCCGCGGCCCTGGCCTTCCGCAAGGCCACCGGTCAGACCTGGCGGGATCTGCTCATTACCATTGAGAAGCGCATCCCTGTCTGCGCTGGGACCGCTGGGGGCAGCAGCGACGCCGCCGCTGTCCTGCGGGGCTTGAACGAGCTGACCGGCGCGGGTCTGTCTCCCCAGGCACTGGCAAAGATCGGGGAGGAAGTCGGCTCTGACGTTCCCTACTGCGTCCTGGGCACCACCGCCCTGGCCAGAGGACGGGGCGAGATGCTGACCCCGCTCCCGCCCCTGCCGTCCTGCTGGATCGTGCTGTGCAAGCCCCGCTTCTCCAGCTCCACTCCGGCCCTCTTCCGGGCCTGGGACAAGGGAAAGCGCCGCCTGCGGCCCGATACCAAAGGCGTGCTGCTGGCACTGGAAGCCGGAAATCTTGTGGAGATCGCCCGCCGGATGTTCAACGTCTTCGAGGGCATCCTTTCTCAAACCCAGCGGCGGGAGATCGAGGGCATCAAGACCCGCCTGCTCACCGCCGGCGCCTTGGGCGCAGCCATGAGCGGCAGCGGACCTACCGTCTTCGGCCTGTTCACGGAAAAGGCCCCGGCAGAAGCCGCAGCCACCCTTCTGCGGGAGAACTACGATGAAGTCTTCCTGACGGAACCGCTGACCGGCCCTCTGCCCCCGACGTTGGCAACCGAGGGATAATCAGGTATAAACAAGAAAAACACCGTCCATACTTTCTATACTTGAAGTACTTAGAAAGTGGACGGTGTTTTTTATGCGTTGGACAAGAATCTTGCGAGATTTCCCCTGGCGGCGGGTGCTGGCACTGTTCGTGGCCTGCCTGGTCTGCACGGCACTGTGGGCCGAGGCCACGCAGGTGCGGCTGGCATCTCAGGTCATCCGTTTGCATGTGCTGGCCAATTCCGACAGTGAGGAGGATCAGGCATTGAAACTACAGATCCGGGACTGCATCTTAGGCGAGACAAGCTCTCTGTTGGCGGGCGAAACCGATCCCCAAGCTGCGGCCCAAATTTTGAATGGCCACCTGGAAGACCTCGCCCAGACTGCCGCGCAGGAAATCGCAGCCCAAGGCTATGCGTACCAGGTCGAGGTCCGTTTGGAGCAGACCTGGTTCCCCACCCGCCACTATCAGGGCGTCGCCCTGCCCGCCGGGGATTATTTGGCCCTGCGTGTGCTGATTGGAGCCGCAGAGGGGCACAACTGGTGGTGCGTGATCTTCCCTTCTCTCTGCCTTCCCGCCGTCTCTGAGCGCACTCTGGAGGCCAGTACCTTGACCCCCGGGCAGATTTCCCTGCTTCAGGAAGAGGACACGAGCTATGTCTTCCGCTTCAAGGCGCTGGAGCTTTGGCAGAGCTTCAAGCATCATCTCACGGAAGAATGATGCTTGCGGGCCTCCTCATTCTGTGGTACTCTATCTTTGAAGAGAATATAGAAAGGAGACTTGCCCCCATGAATTTTGTCTGGACGACCATCCGGGTCCGCGATTTAGACCGCAGCCTGGCCTTCTATCACGACCTGCTGGGCCTGCCCATCCAGGATCGTTTCGGACTTCCCGGCCATGAGATCGCCATGCTTGGACCCGAAAATGGAACTCACCTGGAGCTGCTCACCAGCCCCGAACCTCTGCCGGAGGTGGCCGCTCCCGGTCTATCCCTGGGTTTCAAGCCAGAGGATATCACCGCATTGCTGGCCGCTCTGAAAGAAGCCGGAATTCCAATTCCACCGCCCATGTCCCCGAATCCAGCTTTGAAGTTTTACTTCATCCACGATCCGGATGGTTATACGGTGCAGTTGGTGGAAGCGGTCCATTGATTTTTCATTTTACTATCTCTGGATATAACAAAAGAGACAACCAATTGGTTGTCTCTTTTGTGTTGGCGTTACCTATTTTTCCGGCCCGTCTCCAGGCAAGTATCTTCGGCGCAAGTGAGCTTAACTTCCGTGTTCGGGATGGGAACGGGTGGACCCTCACTGCAATCAACACCAACTCGCTGTCATAAAACAGCTTATACTATTTTTCGCGTTTTGTCAAGCAAAACGTGGTGACCCGTACGGGAATCGAACCCATGTTTGCGGCGTGAGAGGCCGCCGTCTTAACCGCTTGACCAACGGGCCGTTGGTACACCTTCAGGGACTCGAACCCTGGACACCCTGATTAAGAGTCAGGTGC
>CAVCXN010000174.1:0-2408 GCA_963606215.1 uncultured Mycoplasmatota bacterium
GCCTTAAAGACCTCCCCCAGCAGCTCCGGAGCCAGCTGTCCGGCAGTCAGCTCCGTGACCCGCGCTTCGTAGGCGGGCCACTGCTCGACAGGGAGCAGAGCGGGGATGCGGACCTGGGCGCCGTATTCGACCTCGCCCAGAATGCCCTGCACGGCAGCAATCTCCAGTTTCATGCGTTCAAAGAGGTTATAGGGGCACTCGATAACGGTATCCGCCCACTGGCGGACCACCGCAAGTCCGGCGGCACTCAGGGTATCTTTCGCGGACTTGGTATAGGCCCGTAAAAGTCCGCCGGTACCCAGCAAGATGCCGCCGAAATAGCGGGTCACGACACAGCAGACGTTTTCCACGCCTTCCCGCCGAAAGACTTCCAGCATGGGCTGCCCGGCGGTGCCCTGCGGCTCGCCGTCGTCGGAGTAGCGGGTAATGCCGCCCTCGCGGATGAGATAGCACCAGCAGTTGTGACGGGCGTCGTAATATTTGGCTTTCATCTCAGCGATCTTTTCCCGTGCTTCTTCCTCGGTTTCCACGTGCCAGACGTGGCCGATGAAACGGGAGCGCTTTTCGGAAAATTCTGTCTCGCTGTCCTGGGCGGGGATATAGTATTCTGCCATGGTCTCAGTCCTCCCAGAATTCCTTGGGGGGCTGCCAGCCCCCGGTGATGAACGCTCTGACCTGGCCAACGGTCTTTTCGGAGCAGACAGCTTCTACTTCGATCGTCTCGCCGTACTCTACCTTCTCCACCTTGGCGTCCCGGTAGAGCATGTCCAGCACCCCGCCCTTGTCATAGGGCAGGGCCAGCGTGACCCGGTGAAAGCCGGTGTCCAGACGCTTGCCGATCATGGCCAGGAGTTTGTCTAAGCCCTCCCCCGTCTTAGCGGAGATGGAGACGATATCCTCACCATGGGGACGGATATCCCCAACGTAGACATCGGACTTATTGAAGACTTCGACGCGGGGCGTCTGCTCGGCTCCCAGCTGACGGATGAGCGATTCGACCACGTCCGCCTGCTCCCGCCACTCGGGATTAGAGGCATCGATGACGTGGAGAATGAGGTCAGCGTAAGCCAGCTCTTCCAGGGTGGCCTTGAATGCCTCGACCAGGTGGTGCGGCAGCTTGCGTATAAATCCAACCGTGTCGGAGATGAGGACGGTGCAGGTGTCGGATATTTCCAAGGTGCGGGTGGTGGTGTCCAGGGTGTCAAACAGCCGGTTGCGGGCGGGGATGCCTGCGTCGGTCAGGGCGTTGAGCAGGGTGGACTTGCCCGCGTTGGTGTAGCCCACGATGGCCACAACGGGGACCTCGTTCTTCTCCCGCCGGTCCCGCTGGACAGCCCGGACCCGGCGAACCTCTTCCAGGTCCTCGGTGAGCTTGGCGATCTTGCGGCGGATGTGGCGGCGGTCCGTTTCCAGCTGCGTCTCACCGGGGCCGCGGGTGCCGATGGGCGACTTGCCGCCGGAGGCGGTCTGGCGCACCAGGTGGCCCCACATACCCGTCAGACGGGGCAGCAGATATTTATATTGGGCCAGCTCGACCTGTAAGCGGCCCTCCTTCGTTCGGGCACGCTGGGCAAAGATGTCTAAGATCAGGCCCGCCCGGTCGATGACCTGGGTGCCGATCTCCTCCGTCAGCACACGCTGCTGAGAGGGGGAAAGCTCGTTGTCGAATACCACCAAGTCGGCTTCCTGGGCATGGACAAGGTCGGCGACCTCGGCAACCTTGCCCTCGCCGATGAAGGTGCGGGCCTCAGGGGTGTCGCGGTTTTGGAGGATGATGCCCACGCTCTCGCCGCCGGCAGTCTCCACCAGGGCGGCCAGCTCCTCCAACGTCGTTTCGCTGGCGTTGTCCTCTCGCGGCAGGCTGTTGGCGTTCAGCCCCACCAGGACGGCGCGGTTTCTCGTCTCTTGGGTGTTGTGATCGGTCATTGGCGGCCTCCTCTTGTGATGGGTCTTCTTCTGCAGGGGCGCGGGTCAGTCCCGCACCAGTACCTGAGTGATCTCGCCCAGGTACATCCGATGATAGTCTTTTGCTTTGTATTCTTTCAGGGCCTCTTCGTCCATGTGGACAGGGTCCAGATCGTTCCAATAGCGCTTTTTACAGACCAGGACCAGGTCAGCCTCCTGGATATACGGAGCCTGCCCAGCCGCAGCCACATGGAAGCCGCAGGCAGCGAACTTATCCTCATCCCGGCCGCTGACCGCGCCGCAGTAAGAAAGCGCTTTCTTCCACTGGGGGCCGAAGAAGGATAACGTAAACTCGTCAGACTGCTCAATAAACTCAAAGGTATATCGCTGGGGGCGGACATAGATCGTCGCCATAGGCTTGTGCCACAGCACGCCCAGGCCACCCCAGCTGGCGGTCATGGTGTTGCAGCGCTCCGGGGTACCGGCAGTGATCAGCATCCAGC
>CAVCXN010000175.1:0-3894 GCA_963606215.1 uncultured Mycoplasmatota bacterium
CGTAATGCACACTAGAACCTGAATCTAGCGAGTCTGCCAATTCCACCACTCGCGCACATATTCACTTTTTGACCTCACTTACTTCGTTTCGGAAGCTCGTGTGCCGCTCAGTGCGAGACTTATAATACCATCGCCTTCTGAGAATGTCAAGCGTTTTTTTCGACTTTTTCAAAGAAATTTCAAAAAAGTTTCCCACCCCGCCCGAACGGGGCGGAGTGGGAAAGAGAATACGGACAGAAAACTTATTTCGTGCCGAAGATACGGTCGCCGGCGTCGCCCAGGCCGGGGACGATGTAGCCATGCTCATTGAGCTTTTCATCCACAGCGGCAACGTAGATCTCCACGTCGGGATGGTCGCTGCGGACGCGTTCGATACCCTCGGGGGCGGCGAGGATATTCATGAGCTTGATGTTCTTCACGCCGTACTCCTTGACGAAAGCGATGGCGGCGGAGGCGGAGCCGCCGGTGGCCAGCATGGGGTCGAGGATGATGACATCCCGCTCGGCGATGTCGGTGGGCATCTTGCAGTAATACTTCACCGGCTCCAGCGTCTCGGGGTCGCGGAAGAGGCCGATGTGACCGACCTTGGCGGAGGGGATCAGGGTGAGGATGCCCTCGACCATGCCCAGACCCGCCCGCAGGACAGGGACGATGGCCAGCTTCTTGCCGGCCAGCTGATAGGTCACGGCCTTTGCCACGGGGGTCTGAATTTCCACAGGCTCGAGGGGCAGGTCGCGGGTGGCGTCGTAGCACATGAGGGTGGCGATCTCGCCCACGATCTCGCGGAAGTCCTTCACGCCGGTGGTCTGATCCCGCAGGATGGTCAGCTTATGCTGTAACAGGGGGTGGTCCAATACGTGTACCATTTCCATTTGTATCGTTCTCCTTTATTCAGTCGGTCTTAGGGTTTCTGATGTTCGGCTTTGGCGGCCTGCTCTCGCTCCAGGCGCTCCCGCTCGGCCTGGGAGAGGCGGTGATAGACCGGGACGAGCTGGTTGGGGGAGACGGTCCGGCCGGTCCGGGCCAGCTCCAACCCCATCCGGGCCACGCCCCAGGCGCTCTGCATCCGCAGGTTCGGGGGGGCGAGCGCGGCGGGGATACCGGCGGCAGTCAGGGCGTCATAGCAGAGCTGGGCGCCGTCGCCCACGACGATTTGCGTGACGTTCGTCCCCTCCAATTCCTTGACCAGGTCAGCCAGAGCGATGGCCCGGTCGGGGGTCAAACGGTGGGGGGATGTGCCGTCCACTTGGAAGCGGGCGTTGTAGACCTGGTGCCGCCGGGCATCCATGGCGGCGCAGACCTCGCCGTGAAAACCGGCCAGGCTCCAGGCCATGGCTTCCAGAGTCGAGCAGCCCGCACAGGGCAGCTCGGCGGCCCAGGCCAGACCCTTCGCGGCGGCGACCCCGATGCGCAGGCCGGTAAACGACCCCGGGCCTGCGGCCACGGCAATGAGGTCCAGGTCCTTCGGCTTCAGGCCGCACTGCTCCAGCAGGCCCGCCGCCATGGGCAGCAGGGTCTGGCTGTGGGTGAGTCCTGTGTGCAGGTAGGTCTGCCCCAGCAGGACCTCCTCCTCACACAGGGCGGCCGAGGCTGCTACGGCGGAGGATTCTAAGGCTAATATCTTCATGGCGTCCTCCCTTCCGGCTGGGTGGCCTTGTCCGGGTCCCAGCCGTCCAGACCGGGGCCGTGGAGGGTGATGACCCGCTGACTGTCGGATGCGCCCCGGCGGATGTCCACCCAGAGAGTGTCCTCGTCCAGGGCGTCCCGGATGTTTTCGCTCCACTCCACGGCGCAGATGCCGCCGCGACGCAGAAAGTCCTCCCAGCCGATGTCAAAGAGATCGTCGGCGTCCCGCAGGCGGTACATATCAAAGTGGAACAGGGGCAGCCGTCCCCCCTCGTATTCGTTCACGATGGTAAAGGTGGGGCTTGTGACCCGCTGGGAAATGCCCAGGCCCCGGGCCATGCCCCGGACAAAGGCGGTCTTGCCCGCCCCCAGGTCCCCGGTGAAGGCCACGACCGCGCCGGGCTGCAAGCGCTGGACCAGCGCCTGGCCCAGGGCTTCGGTGTCCTGCTCGCTGGCGGAATATCGCTCCATGGCGTCACTCCTTCCCGCCCGGGGCCGCGCCAGGGGGCCGCCGGGTGTATATTCAAGATATTTTATCATAAAATCACGGCGGTTGCACCCCTCTGTGACAAATTTTTTGGCCTGCTCCGGCGTATTCTGAGAGAAAGACCAAGAGGGGGCGGAGCAGATGGAAAAAACAAGGGGAGAAGGGCTATTGTTTTTCCTGGGCCTTACGGCGTCTCTGCTGGGTCTGGCCCTCATCTACAGCGCCACCCGCTACGACGAAGCCCTCCATAGCTTGGTCTGGAAGCAGGCCGCGGCCTTGGGGGTTGGCATCGCGCTCTGCCTGCTCCTGTGGCAGATTGATTTGCGGGCGCTGGTCGAGCGGGCCTGGTGGCTGCTGGCGGCGGGCAATCTTGGCCTGCTGCTCCTGCTCGTCCCCTTTGGCAATGACGACGGGACAGGCAACAAGAGCTGGATCGCCCTGCCCGGCGGACATTTCAATTTCCAGCCCGCAGAGTTTGGCAAGCTGCTCTTCCTGCTCCTGCTGGCCCTTCAGCTTACCCGGCTGGGGGAACACGGCGGGTTTGACCGCCCCCGGGCAGTCCTGGCATTGCTGGCCCATGCGGGGGCCTTGTGCGGGATGCTCTACGTTGTCTCCGGTGACCTGGGCATGGCGGCCATTTATCTGGGCCTGTATTTCGGGACGCTCTGGGGAGCGGGAGTCCATCCCCTGTGGCTGGGGGGAGAGGCGGCGGTTGGCATCGGCGGCCTCGTCCTTATCTGGCCCCGCCTGCCGGAGTATATCCGCCTGCGCGTTCAAGTGGTTCTGGACCACGACATGGACCCTTTGGGCAAGGGATTTCAGCAGGGGAGAAGTCTGCTGGCCCTCGGCTCCGGGAGGCTTACGGGACAAGGCTACCTCCAGGGCATCCAGACCCAAAGCACTTCCCCCGCCGCCCTCCCCGCGCGGCATACCGATTTTCTCTTCGCCGCCGCCGGGGAAGAGTTGGGACTCATCGGCTGTCTGCTTATCCTTGGACTCTTGAGCGCCATCGTCTTCCGCTGCATCTGGCTGGCCAAAACCAGCCGGAACCCGTTCTTCACCGCCGTGGCATCAGGAACAGCGGCCATGTTTGCTGCCCAGACGATCTTGAATGTGGCCATGTGTCTCTACGCCGCCCCGGTGGTGGGGGTGACGCTGCCGTTTTTCAGTTATGGCGGGTCGTCGCTGGTGGCGTCCTTCGGGGCCGTGGGGGTGTTGGGGGCGCTGAAGAGAAGCTGAGTAGAACAGCCTGCTGCGGTGTGATGCAGCAGGCTGTTCTACTAGGGACGAATCTTAGTCGTCATAGTGTCCACGGCAAGAAAGAATTTCAAGAACGCCGTCTTGTATCCGGTAGACGAGACGATTGGTGCTGTCAATGCGGCGACTCCAAAAGCTGCTGAGTTCTCCTTTTAAGGGTTCGGGTTTTCCAATGGCGTCAAAGTTTCCGCGCTCAATATCCCGTAAGAGAGCGTTGATTCGTTTGAGGTTTTTCTTGTCCTGAGTTTGCCAGAAAAGGTAATCTTCCCAGGCTTCATCAAACCAAACTTTGTTCATTCTTCGTCCTCAATGACGTCGTGGGAAATACCCTTTCCAGCGTTGAGTGCGGAGATACCGCGGCGCAGATGGGCCATATTGCTTTCAGAGTAAAATGGGTCCGCAGAGACTTCAAACGGGATCCGCCGTTCCCGTCCAACTTTTTTTGCAAAGATGGTAAAGGCAGCGCTCATAGAAAGCCCCATATCTGCGCAGGCTTGCTCCATACTTTTTTTCACATTTGCGTC
>CAVCXN010000176.1:0-4405 GCA_963606215.1 uncultured Mycoplasmatota bacterium
CCCTCGACCCCCGCCAGGTATACCACCCCCGGCGCCAGCCGCACGCAGACCCCGAACACCGGGAACCTCGTCAGCACCAACACATCAATCAACCAGGCCGCCCCCACAGCCCAGACCCACCGCCGGACCATCTACCGCACCTCCCAAAAATCCGTCACGACAAACACCTGCCCCAGGTTCTTGAGGTCCGCCGCCGGTTCCACCACCGCCGCCCGGGTCAATCCCCCCGGGTCATCCACGATCTGGCGAACCGTCCCCACCAGCAGCCCGGAGGGATAGTTCTCCCCGGCGGCGAACGTGACCACGCGCTCCCCTGCCTGCACCGGGTCCGCCGCCGTCAGACAGGAAAACGCCGTCTCCCCCTTGGGCAATAAATCCATTCGCCCCTCCACAGCTCCCAGCACCCCAGAGGAAACCCCCTGCCCCGCCAGCGAAAACGCCGGGTCACAAACCAGCGTCACCTCTGCCCAGTTCTTCCCGACCTCCTTCACCCGGCCCACCAAGGCCCCGTTCTCGTCCATAACGCACTGCCCCACAGCAACCTTCTGCGCCGTCCCCTGGTCAAGCGTCACTTCCCCCTGCCAGTTGTCCGGTGTCCGGGCAATCACCCAGGCAGACGTGAGCGTCAAATTTTGCCCCGTTTTCGGCAGACTGAGCAAAGCCCGCAATCGGGCGTTCTCCGCCTGGGCCAGCTCCCCCGTTCGGGCCGTTTTTTCCAATGCGGCGACCTGCTTCGCCAGGGCATCCCGCTCGTCTCTCAGGGCTTGTATCCCCTTCAAATACTCCTCTCCCTGCCGGATTTTCGCCTCCATCCCCGAAAAAAGGCGCAAAAAAGGCCGTGACACCGTCTCCGGCAGCCCCCGCAGGGAGCCCCCCGTCCCGGACAGGACGAGAGCCGCTCCCGCGGCGACCAGGCTCAGAGACAGAGCCACGGCCAATATTTTGAACCAAGTACGATGAACCAGACCTCTCACGGCAGCCTCCTCCCGCCCCGGGCGGACAGAGACACCGGGCCAGTTCCCCGGAACGTCACCGTCCGGCCAGCGCCAGACAGTCCACGCCAAAGACCTTGAGCATCTGCCCCAGACGGCACACCGGCAGGCCGACCACGTTGCTATAGTCCCCCTGGATGCCCTCCACCAGCAGCCCACCCAGGCCCTGGATGCCATAGGCCCCGGCCTTGTCCATCGGCTCCCCGGTGGAGACATACTGGCGCACCTCCGTCTCGGTCAGCTCCCGGAACGTCACCTGCGTCTCCTCCACCTGGGTCAGGACCCTGTCCCCCCGGCAGACGGTCACGCCGGTGCAGACCTGATGGTCCCGCCCGGACAGCGACAGCAGCATTGCTACGGCGTCCTCCACGTCCTTGGGCTTCCCCAAAGCCACGCCGTCCCGCACGACCACGGTATCAGCCCCGATGACCAGGGTCTCCCCGTCCAGCTGCTTGGCGATCCACTGGGCCTTCTCCCGCGAAAGAGTTGCCACCAGCTCCCGCGCCTCCAGCCCGTCAAAAGCAGATTCGTCGATCTCTGACGCTTGCGTTACAAATTCCAGTCCCATCCGCCCCAGCAGCTCCTTCCGCCGGGGGGATTGGGACGCTAACACTATTTTCATGCTTTGCCTCCGTTTTTTCCATCGAATTTGGTGGGGGAAAATTTTTCCGGGTTACTCCACCCCGCGATAATACAGCCCCCGGGTAAACCCTTCCGGCCCATCCCCCTCACCGGTCCGATAGGCTCGCAATACCCGGGCGCAGGTCTTTGCATCTTCCCGCAAAAAGGCCAGCCGCGCATACCGCAGCCCGGCTTTTTTCCAGCCGTCCTGATCCGCCAGCCAAAGGGTTTTGGCGTTGAACAGCTCATTCCGGCACCCCCAGGCCCGTTCCACGGGGAAGTCCTCCCCCTTCCGGTCCCGCAGGCTTTGGGGGATGCCCTGGCAGTGGCACCCCTTCCCCCGGTTCTTGAGGATGCAGTTTTCCGTCAGCATCAGCGGCAGCCGCCCATAGACAATGAGGCTGGTGTCCAGCTCCTTGCTCAGATCGCGCACCTGCGACAGCCGGCACTCAAACGAAGCCGTGGCTGAACCAAACCCCAGCCGCGCCAACTCCTGCGCCGCCAGATCGTTCACCAGCCCCAGCCCAAAGTCCCCTCTGGGCACGAAGCCAAGCTCTTTCGCCAGCCCCAGCTGGCCGATGTGCCCCAGAAGCGCCTGGGTCACACCAACATCTCGCAGAGCGGCCAGCTGCTTTCGCAGTTCCTCCCGCTCTCGATCCCAGACCACGCGCGGGAACACGACCCCAAAGGCTATGTCCGGATAGGCTTTCATGCACTCGACCCATTCCGCTCGGTGGGCATACCCCTCCTCACAGGGCAGCCAGATTATAGCAGGCCCCTGCTCCAACAGCTCCTTGGAAACCTGCTCCCACCGGTGCAAAGATACCGTGAGCGCGGGAATCTCATTCGGCCCCCGCTTCTTCTTTGGGGCCACAAACGGCAAGGTCTGCCCTTTCCCCGGCTGGCTCCGCAGGGCATCCAGCTGCCCCAGCACGTCCCGCCGCAAAGCGTTCACCGCTGACAGCGGCACCGCCAGCCCCGGGTCTGAGTCTACCTGCACCGAGGCGGCAGTATACACCGTCCCGCCGGTCTTCCCCAGCTGGGCCATGAGCTGCTCCGCCGTCGTCTCCCGGTTCCGGGCTACTTGCGGAGCCTCCCCCAGAGCAGAACATCGGTTCCCTGCGTCGTCCTCTACCGTGAGTTCCAAAGGCTGACCCGCCTTCGCCAGCGCGGTAAACGTCACCGGCGTCAGCCGATGCTCCCCCCGCCCATAAAACGCCCGCGCCTGGGCAAACAGCTCCTCCGGGTCCTTCGTCCCCTCAGGCCGGGTGCCGAACATAGCGGGGCCTTTCTGATCCCGGTAATACCCCTGGGTAAAGCCTTGACGGGAAAACGCAGCCTCCAGCTGGGCTAACTCGTCCCTTGTCGGCTCCCGCCCCTCTTTCAGGGCAGTGGAATAAATCTTCGTGACCACAGCCACATATTCCGGCCGCTTCATCCGCCCCTCTAATTTCAGGCAGGCCACGCCCATCTCACGAAGCCGCCCCAACTGCCCCGCCAGAGACAGATCTTTCAGCGACAGCGGATGGGAGGGCTTCTTGTCCCCCGGCCAGCGAAAGGCCAACCGGCAGGGCTGGGCGCAGAGTCCCCGGTTGCCGCTCCGCCCCCCCAGCACCGCCGAGAGGAAGCACTGGCCGCTGTAGCACATGCACAGCGCCCCGTGCCCAAACACTTCGATTTCCACCGGGGACTTCTCGCAGAGATACGCGATAGCCTCCCCCGACATCTCCCGGGACAGTACCACCCGCGTCATCCCCAACTCCGCGCAGGCTTGGATACCCGCCAGGTCATGCACGGTCATCTGCGTGGAAGCGTGCAGGGGCACATCCGGGCAAGTCTCCCGCAGGAGCTTCGCCACGCCCAGATCCTGGACCAGAATCGCATCGATCCCCAGCCGGGCCGCCAGCGCCCCCGTCTCCGCCGCCAAAGACAGCTCCCGGTTTTGCAATAACGTGTTGAGCGTCAAATACACTTTCACGCCCCGCAGATGGCAATAGGCCACGGCCTCTTCCAGCTGTTCCTCGGTAAAGTTCTTCGCGTTCCGCCGGGCGTTGAGCGGGCCAAAGCCCAGGTACACCGCGTCCGCCCCGCCCTGCACCGCTGCAATCAGGGCCTCCGGGGACCCGGCAGGGGCCAGCAGCTCCATCAGGTTGTCTCCTCCGCCTTCGCTTCGGGGGCAGCCTGGTCCTCCGGCTTGGCCTCTGCCTCGGCTTTGGCCTCCGCCTTCGCTTCCCGCTTGGCCTTGGCCTTTTCCTTGGCGGCTTTCCGGGCCTCCCGCTTCATGTCAGACATCTCCTTGGCCAGCCGCGCGTTTTCGTCAAGGGCCTGCTTCAGCTGGGCGCGCAGGTTGTCCGAGACCTGCCGCTCCTTGCAGTACTTGTCTGCCACGTTCATGGCCGCCAATACCGCCCCGTCGGTGATGGAGAGGGTGTTGCCGTTCATGGCGTCGTCCATCTCCTTGTTGACGATATCCGCGCACTGCTGCAAATACTCTTCGTTCTCCTCCGCCAGAAAGCGGTAGCGCTGGTTGTGGATATAGATCGTCACTTTGTTTGCCATATGTATGACCTCCGTTTCGAGGGTAAATTTTTGCATTAGAACACTATATTATAGCATGATTCGACGGGAATAGGTAGAGGCAACGTAAAAAATGCCCCGCTGCAAAACACAGCGGGGGGAAGTGTTGATGATGGCTTGGCGGTGCTGCCTTAATACACTGCGGACTGCTCACTGCAACGTAGCCCTCATCCGTCCGCTTCGCGTCCACCTTCCCCCCAGGGGAAGGCTTTGGG
>CAVCXN010000177.1:0-2600 GCA_963606215.1 uncultured Mycoplasmatota bacterium
GCTGTGTGGTATCCTACTCGTAACATCATCTGCAAACGCTGCAAAAGAAACGGGGGATGGCTGTGGAAGCCTATACGCCGCTGCAATGGCTGCTCATCTTTTTGGTATATAGTGTGCTGGGCTGGGTGTGGGAGTCGTGCTACGTCTCAGCCAAAAGCGGGCGCTGGGTCAACCGGGGCTTTCTGCACGGCCCTTGGCTGCCGATCTACGGGTCGGGGGCTGTGGTCGTGCTACTGGTGACGCTGCCGGCCCGGGGCCGCCCGGCGCTCATCTTCCTGCTGGGGATGATCGGGGCGACGGTTTTGGAATATGTTACCGGGGAGAGCATGGAGAAGCTTTTCCACATGCGGTACTGGGATTACTCTGATAAGCCGCTGAACGTCAATGGGCACATCTGCCTGGGTGTGTCCATCGGCTGGGGCGTGTTTTCCCTGGTCCTGCTGTATCTCCTGCATCCGCCGGTGGAAGACCTGGTCCTCTGGCTGCCAGTGCCGGTCGCCCAGGTCCTGGCGATGGTCTTGACCGCCGCCTTCGCGGTAGACACCACCTGGTCGGTGCAGAAGGCCCTGGACACCAAGCACCTGCTGGCCAGCCTGAGCGAGACGAACCGCCGCCTGGCCATGGTCCAGGAAAAGCTGCGGGCCGCCGCCAAAGAGCTGGAGCTGGACTTGGAGAGCAAGCTCCCCGCCCCCAAGGAGGCCCTTCAGCGGGCCACCGCTGCAAGGGAAACCAAAAAAGCGTACTTACTGCATAAGCTGCAAGAGCGCAGGGACAGCACCAACGGCTTGCTGGACCGCCTGAACGAAAAGAACCGCGCAGCCCTGGCCCAGGTCAGCGCACGGCTGGCCGCCGTGGGCGACGACCTCAAGGAGCGCAGGCGTTTGGAAGACCTGCGGACGTTCCTCCTGGGTGTTCGGGATTCTCTGGCCAAGGCCCAGCAGGAGGTCTATGCCCGCCGGGACAAGGACTATCAGCGGGCGGTCGATCTGCTCTACCGCAACCCTACCGCAACTTCTCGTCAGCACGCCGGTGCCTTCCGCCTGCTGGAGAGCCTGAAGAAGGAACGGAAGACCAAACGATAAGAACAGCTGTTTTTCTGTGGACCGCCGGTATCTCCGGCGGTCCGTTTTGTTCTTGCGGCCTTCCGGCAAACCCGGTATAATAGACCCAATATCACAGAATGACAACAGGAAGGGATCGACCGACATG
Organism: uncultured Mycoplasmatota bacterium; assembly: GCA_963606215.1. Classification (GTDB taxonomy): domain Bacteria; phylum Bacillota; class Clostridia; order Oscillospirales; family Oscillospiraceae; genus Evtepia. Next base: position 1,210 of record CAVCXN010000177.1, read on the forward strand.
ACCATCAAACTTTATGATCAAGATAGCCATTTGAAACGCTTCACCGCTACCGTCCGCACCTGCGCCCCCGCCGGAGAGGGTAAGTGGCAGGTGGAACTGGACCAGACCGCCTTTTTCCCCGAGGGCGGCGGCCAGCCCGCCGATGGGGGAACGCTGGGCGGGCGTGCTGTGTCAGATGTGCAGGAATCCGGCAGCACCATCCTCCACACCGTAGACGGACCCTTGGAACCCGGAACACAGGTGGAGGGAGAATTGAACTGGGTCCTGCGCTTCCGCCGGATGCAGTGCCACTCCGGGGAGCATATCATCTCCGGCCTGGCCCACAGTCTGTATGGCTGTACCAACGTGGGCTTTCATTTGGGGGAGAACGAAGTGATCCTGGATTTTGACAAGGAGCTGACGGCGGAACAGCTGGAAAATCTGGAGACGCTGGCGAACCAAGTCGTCGTGGAAAACCGCCCCATCACCGCCGGGTATCCTGATCCGGAGGTGCTGAAGACCCTGGATTACCGGAGCAAGCTGGACCTGACCGAAAACGTCCGCATCGTGACCGTGGAAAGCTGTGATGTGTGCGCTTGCTGCGCCCCGCACGTCTCTTACACCGGTGAGATCGGGGTCATCAAGCTCCTGGACGCCATGCGGCACCGGGGCGGTATCCGCATCTGGATGGCAGCGGGGTCCATGGCCCTGGAAGACTACCGGGTGAAGCAGAAAAACATCGCCGCCATTTCTGCGGCCCTGTCCGTGAAACAGCCGGAGGCGGCCCAGGGCGTGGAGCGCCTGCTGAAGGAACGGGATGCCCTGGCCCTGGCCCTGAAGGAAGCCCGCCAAGCCCTGACCCTGCAAAAGCTGCAAGCCCTGCCGGAGACAGCGGGGAATCTGGTCTTGTTTGAGGATGACCTGGACGCCAACAGCCTGCGGGCTTTGGTCAACGGGGGTATGGGGAAATGCTCTGGTATCTGCGCCGTCTTCACCGGCAGCGACCAGACCGGCTACCGCTATGTGATGGGCAGCAAGACGGTAGACCTCCGGGCCAAGGCCAGGGAGATCAACACGGCTCTGCAAGGCAAGGGCGGCGGTCAGCCCACCATGATCCAAGGCTCTCTGTCCGCAAACCGGGCGGCCATCGAAGCCTATTTCGCCTGAGAGGGGCTGACAGAATGGCAAAGAAAAACGCCCGGAACACCCGGGGGCGTATCGTGGAAGCTGCCTGGCGGCTTTTCTATGACCAGGGATATGAGGACACGACGGTGGAGGAGATCATTGAGTCCTCCCAAACGTCAAAAGGGTCTTTCTACCATTATTTCAACGGCAAGGACGCCCTGCTGAGCACCCTCAGTGACTTGTTTGACCAGAAATACAAGGACTTGCAGGCCGACATGCCCACGGAG
>CAVCXN010000178.1:0-5279 GCA_963606215.1 uncultured Mycoplasmatota bacterium
CTTTCCCACCAGGCCATATTTCTCGTCGAGCTTCTTGGCCTGGAAGAGGGCACCGTCCAGACCGCACAGACCGATGGCCTTGCCGCCGAGATTGTTGATGATGGAGACCAGGTGCTTGTTGACCTTGCCGCAGAGGACCTGCTGCACGATGTCCATGGTTTCCTCGTCGGTGTAGCGCAGGCCGTCCACAAAGCGGGACTGCTTGCCGATTTTTTGCAGCATCCCGCCGATCTCCGGCCCGCCGCCGTGGACCATCACGACCTTCACGCCCACCAGATGGAGCAAAATGATGTCGCTGATGACGGCGCTGCGGAGTTCCTCGGAGATCATGGCGTTGCCGCCGTATTTGATGACGACAGTCTTGCCGTAGTATTTCTGAATGTAGGGGAGGGCTTCCACCAGGACGGTGGAGCGCTCCATATAATCGTTCATATCCATGGGGGTCGCCTTCCTTTCAAAGTCTATGGGAAAAACTCAGCTGCGGTAATCGCCGTTGATCTTCACATAGTCATAGGTCAGGTCACAGCCCCAGCAGGAGCAGGAGGCATCGCCCTCGGTCAGCGTGACCAAAATCACAACCTCCGGTTCAGACAGGACCTTCTTGGCCAGGTCTTCGTCAAAGGGAACGCCCTGGCCCCCGGCGCAGACCTTCAGCTCGCCGGCCTGGGAGAGGAACTTGACCTCCACGTCCTTGGGGTCAAACTCGGCTCCGGAGTAGCCTACGGCGCACAGAACACGGCCCCAGTTGGCGTCGGTGCCGAACATGGCGCACTTGACCAGGGGAGAGCGGACAACAGCCTTGGCCATCAGCTCGGCCTGCTCCTCACTGGCGGCCCCCTGGACGGTACAGGTTACGAGACGGCCTGCGCCCTCGCCGTCGCTGGCGATCATCTTGGCCTCATACTCGCAGACGTAGCGCAGGGCCTCCACCAGAGCGTCATAATCCGCGCCGGGGCCGGTGATGGGGGCGTTGCCCGCCAGACCGTTGGCCAGGACCACGCAGGTGTCGTTGGTGGAGGTGTCGCCGTCCACGGTGATGCGGTTGAAGGTCTTGGTGACGATGCTGCGCAGCATGTCCTGGAGCACAGCGCCGTCAATGGCGCAGTCGGTGGTGACGGCGCAGAGCATGGTGCCCATGTTGGGGTGGATCATGCCGGAGCCCTTGGCGATGGCACCGACGGTGACGGTCTTGCCGCCGATCTCCGTCGTCACGGCGATCTCCTTGATTTTCAGGTCCGTAGTCAGAATGGCGTGAGCGGCATCGTTGGAAGCCTGCTCGGTCTCTGCCAGAGCCGCCACCAGTGCGGGCACACCGGACTCAATCGCAGTAATATTCAGCTCCACGCCGATGATGCCGGTGGAGCAGACGGCGAAATCCTGAGGGGCCAGACCCGTAGCGGCGGCAGCGGCGGCGGCCATGCGCTTGGCATTCTCCATGCCCTTGGGGGCGCAGGCGTTGGCGTTGCCGCTGTCCAGGATGATGCCCTGGGCCTTATGATCGGCCAGATGCTCCTTGGTCAGAATCACGGGGTCGGCCTTGACCACGTTGCGGGTATACGTCCCGGCAGCGGCGCAGGGCACGTCAGACAGGACCATGGCCAGGTCCTTCTTGTCGGGAACGGGGGTGGTGAAGTTATCTTTCACGCCGCAGTGAATGCCTGCGGCCTTAAAACCTTTGGGGGCGGTCACGCCGCCGGTGATGATGTTCATAGTAAGATCCTCCTAGAGTTAAAGTCCTGCGTCCTCGTCGAAGCCCAGCATCAGGTTCATGTTCTGGACGGCGGCGCCGGAGGCGCCCTTGCCCAGGTTGTCGAAGAGGGCGGTGATGGTCGTCTGGTCCTCGTGGCCGCAGACGATCAGGCGGAGCTGATTCGTGCCGACCAGGGTATCGGAATAGATGACGGACTCATCCCCGCCGAAGGGGGCCACGGAGACGAACTTCTGGCCCTCATAATAGGCGTCCAGGACGTTGTAGATGTTATACGCCGTGGGGCCGCCGGGCAGGGTGTCGTTGCGGAGCATGACGGTGGTGGCCATGCCCTGGATGTAGTCGCCCAGGATGGGGTGGAAGACCGGGGGAGCCTCCAGGCCGCAGACGTGGACCATCTCGGGCAGGTGTTTGTGGTGGAGCGTCGTGCCGTAGATGCGGGCGGATTCGTGCCGGGGGTCCCGGTTGGGGTCCTGGTACTCGGCGATGAGCTTCTTGCCGCCGCCGGAGTAGCCGGTCAGGGAGTAGGCGCACAGGGGGTGGTCCGGCGGGATCAGCCCCAGCTGGACCAGAGGATAGACGGAAGAGATGAAGCCGGAGGCGTGACAGCCGGGGTTGGCGACTCTCTTTGCGTGGATGATAGCCTCCCGATGTTTGGGAGAAAGCTCGGGGAACCCGTAAGCCCAGCCCTCTGCCGTCCGGTGGGCGGTGGAGGCGTCGATGACTTTGGTGTTGGGGTTCTCGATCATGGCAACGGCTTCGCGGGCCGCGTCGTCGGGCAGGCAGAGAAAGACCAAGTCCGCCGCGTTGAGACATTTTTTCCGCTCGGCGGGGTCCTTCCGCTTCTCCTCGTCGATGAGGAGAAGCTCGATATCCTGGCGGGGGGTCAGGCGATCGTAGATTTGCAGGCCGGTGGTGCCCTCCCGTCCATCAATAAAAATCACAGGTTTCATGGTCATGCACGCTCCTGGATGAAGTTCTTGATGTTTTCGATCTGGACCCTGACGGCCTCCGGTGCGGGACCGCCGTAGACCTTACGGCCGTTGACGCAGGTTTCCAGAGACAGGGCGTCGTACACGTCCTCCTCGAAGTATTCCGAGACTTTCTTGTATTCCTCCAGGGGAAGCGTCTCCAGAGAATGGCCGGTATCGACGCAGTGGCCCACCAGCTTGCCGACGATGCCGTAGGCTTCCCGGAAGGGCATCCCCTTCTTGGCCAGGTAGTCGGCGCAGTCGGTGGCGGAGATGAAGCCGCCGTTGGCCGCTTTCCGCATGTTGGCGCGGTTGACGGTCAGGGTGTCGATCATGGCGGAGAAGACCGGCAGGCACAGCTCCACGGTGTCGATGGCGTCGAAGACCGGCTCCTTGTCCTCCTGCATGTCCTTGTTGTAGGCCAGGGGCAGGCCCTTCATGGCGGTGAGCAGGGTGATGAGGGAGCCGTACACCCGCCCCGTCTTGCCACGGACCAGCTCGGCCACGTCGGGGTTTTTCTTCTGGGGCATGATGGAGGAGCCAGTGGCGTAGGCGTCGTCCAGCTCGATGAATTTGAACTCCCAGCTGCACCACAAAATCAGTTCTTCGGAGAAGCGGGAGAGGTGCATCATGAGGATGGAGCAGTCGGACAGGAATTCCAGGGCGAAGTCCCGGTCAGACACGCCGTCGAGAGAGTTGTCCATGGGCTTTTTGAAGCCCAGCAGCTCGGCGGTGCGGAAGCGGTCCACGGGGTGAGTAGAGGTGGCCAGCGCACCGGAGCCGAGCGGGGACTCGTCCATCCGCTCCATGCAGTCCTCCAGACGGGTGATGTCCCGGCGGAACATGTTGGCGTAGGCCATCATCGCGTGGGCAAAGGTGATGGGCTGGGCCCGCTGCAAGTGGGTGTAGCCGGGCATGATGGCGTCCAAAGTGGCCTCAGCCTGACGGATGAGGGCCTTCTCCAGGTTCACCAGCATGGTGATGATGTGGGGGATCTCCTCTTTCACATAAAGGCGGAAGTCCACGGCCACCTGGTCGTTCCGGCTGCGGGCGGTGTGGAGGCGCTTGCCGGTGGCCCCGATGCGCTCGGTCAGCAGGACCTCCATGTTCATGTGGATGTCCTCACTGTCCTTGGTGAACTCCACTTTCCCGGCCTCGATCTCTTCCAGGAGAATTTTTAAGGTAGCAACGATCTTGTCCGCCTCTTCCCTGGCAATGATGCCCTGTTCCCCCAGCATGGTGGCGTGGGCGATGGAACCGGTGATATCCTGGCGGTAGAGCCGGGCGTCGAAGGAGATGGAGGAGTTGAAGTCGTTGACCTTGTCGTCGGTTTCCTTTTGAAACCGTCCTGCCCAAAGTTTCATAGTCGTTGGCATCCTTTCCAAGAAACGGCGGTGAGCAGGGACGAAAAAGCAGCCCCTGCCCAGCGCAGATCAATTCATCAAATCAATATCTTAACTTTCGTGGTTTACTTGTTCAGCAGACCCTTTTCCCGCAGAGCCTGAACGGTGTCGGGCAGGCCCCAGAGGTTGATGAAGCCGTTGGCGTCGGCCTGGTCAAAGTTGAACGCAGACTCGTTGAAGGTGGCGATGTCCTCGGAGTACAGGGAGTAGGGGGAGGTCATGCCGGCGGGGATGATGTTGCCCTTGTAGAGCTTGAGCTTCACGGTGCCGGTGACGTACTCGTTGGCCTTGTCCGCGAAGGCGGAGAGGGCTTCCCGCAGGGGGGAGAACCACTTGCCGTTGTAGACGAGGTCAGCAAAGTCCACAGCCAGCTTCTGCTTGGCGTGCAGGGTGTCCTTGTCCACGGTGATCATCTCCAGCTGCTCGTGGGCGAAGTAGAGAATGGTGCCGCCGGGCGTCTCGTAAACGCCCCGGTCCTTCATGCCGACGAGCCGGTTCTCCACGATGTCCAGGATGCCGATGCCGTTCTTGCCGCCCAGCTCGTTGAGGCCCTCGATGATCTTGGAAACCTTCATCTTCTCGCCGTTTAGGGCCATGGGCACGCCCTTCTCAAAGTCCAGGGTGACGTAGGTGGGCTCGTCAGGGGCCTGGGTGGGGGAGACGCCCAGCTCCAGGAAGCCGGGCTTGTCATACTGCGGCTCGTTGGCGGGGTCCTCCAGGTCCAGGCCCTCGTGGCTCAGGTGCCAGAGGTTCTTATCCTTGGAGTAGTTGGTCTCCCGGCTGATCTTCAGGGGGACGTTGTGAGCCTCGGCGTAGTCGATCTCTTCGTCACGGCTCTTGATGTCCCACTCCCGCCAGGGGGCGATGATCTTCATGCCAGGAGCAAAGCGCTTGATGGCCAGCTCGAACCGGACCTGGTCGTTGCCCTTGCCGGTGCAGCCGTGGACCACAGCGTCGGCGCCCTCGGCCACGGCGATCTCGGCCAGCTTCTTGCCGATCACAGGGCGGGCAAAGGCGGTGCCCAGCAGATACTTCTCATACTTGGCGCCCATCTTCAAAGCGGGGACGATAACGTCGTCGCACATCTCGTCCACCAGATCGGCCACGATCAGCTTGGAAGCGCCGGTCTTCAGGGCCTTTTCTTCCAGGCCCTCCAGCTCATCGGCCTGGCCCACGTTGCCGGAAACGGCGATGATT
>CAVCXN010000179.1:0-3851 GCA_963606215.1 uncultured Mycoplasmatota bacterium
ACTTTGAACTTGACTTCTAGGCCACCAAAAGCCATGCCATACACCCGCTCCGGGGCGTCTTGGTAGGACGGGCGAGGGTCCTGCGCCAAAACTCCGGTGAGGGAGGGGCGAAGCTCCGGAGGAACTTGTTCCAGCAGCTCCGGCGGGAACTTGACCTCCAAATGGTAGCCCGTATATGACTGGGTAAAGCCACCGGTGGCGTCTGGGTGGGAATCCGTGTAGGAGAGATAGGGCTTGATGTCAAAAATGGGAGTGCCGTCCAGCAGGTCCGCGCCGGAGACATGGAGGACTGCGCCAAGGTGGGCCGTCTCTTCGACTCCCTCCAGCTTCACGGAAGACAGCCCAATGGCGTTGGGGCGGAAGGGGGAGCGGGTAGCGAACACACCCATCCGGGTATTCCCGCCCAGGCGGGGCGGGCGGACGGTCGGGGACCAAGTTTCCCGGATGGCTTTGGAGAACGACCAGACCAGCCAGAGGTGGGAAAATCCCTCGATGCCCCGCAGGGCGTCGGGATTGCGGTATTCCGGCTCAAAGACGATCGTAGACTTTAATTCAGACACCAGGCCGCTCTGCCGGGGGATGCCGAACTTGGTGGGAAAGGTGCTGTGCATGGTGGCGATGACGTGCATCGGGACAGGAGAGAGCATCGTGATACCTTCTTTGTTTTCTCCCGACAGGGGGAGAGTTCTTGTTTTTAGTATAGCGGGGCGCGGGAAAAAGCGCAAGAAATTCTTTGTCCTGTTCCGAAAAGGGAGAAAAGGCGGAGATGCTGTCTTGTCCCCAGGAAAAAGCATGGTATAATGGGAGCATCGAATTTGATCGGAAGAAGGAGCGAGGAAGAACATGAGTAAGATCATCACGGCCGCCCAAGCTGCGGCGTTGGTCCAGGACGGCTGTACGCTGACCACCACGGGTTTCAATGGCTTTGGCTGTCCCGAAGACCTGATGATGGCCCTGGCCGATCACTTTGACCAGACCAGCCACCCCAAAGACGTGACCCTGGTCAAATGCACCAGTCAGGGCAACGGTAAGGGCCGGGGCGTGAGCCGCCTGGCAGAAAAGCCCGGGCTGTTCCGGGAGCTGATCTTATCCCACATGGGTTATGACCCTGGCCTGCGAAAGCTGGTGCAGGAGGAGAAAGTCTCCTGCTTTCTGCTCCCCTTGGGCAATCTCGTGGCCCTCTTCCGGGCCATTGCCGGGGGCCTGCCGGGAGCCATCGCCACCACTGGCATTGGGACGTTTGCCGACCCAAGAAACGGCGGCGGCAAGGCCAACCAGAGGACAAAGGACATGGGGAAGGAGATCGTCTCGCTCATTGAGCTGGGCGGGAAAGAATGCCTGTTCTATCCCAGCTTTCCCATTGATGTCTGCTTCATCCGGGCGACCTATGGCGACGAGATGGGCAACCTCTCCATCACCAACGAAGCCATGAACATCGAGCAGTTTGAGGTGGCCTCTGCCGTCCACAATTCCGGCGGCATCGTCATTGCTCAGGTGGATAAGCTTGTCCGGAAGGGGAGCCTCCCGGCCAAGGAAGTCTTTCTGCACGGCTTCATGGTGGACTATGTGGTGGAGGGCAAGCCAGAATACAGCCGCCAGAGCTTTGCCACCGACGCCTTCCGGCCGGAGATCGCCGGTCTAGTCAAGGTCCCCTCGGCGAGCTTCGAGCCGCTGGCTATGGGTCCTCGCAAAATCTGCTGCCGCCGGGCGGCGATGGAGCTGCGCCCCGGTTCCCTCATCAACCTGGGCATCGGCATGCCGGGCGGCATCGGTTCCGTGGCCCAGGAGGAGGGGCTTTCTGACCTCTTCACCCTCTCCATGGAGTGCGGGCCGCTGGGCGGTATCCCATTGGGAGGCATCGACTTCGGCGCAGCCATTGACCCGGAAGCCATGTATCGCATGGCGGATATTTTGCAGCTCTATGACGGCGGTGCGTTAGACATGGCCGTGCTGGGTTTTGCAGAGGTAGACCGCTGGGGCAATGTGAATGCCCACAGCTTCAACAACCGTGTGGTTGGGGCTGGCGGCTTCATCGACATCACCCAGAACGTAAAAAAGCTCTGCTTCATCGGGACCTTCACTGCTGGGAAACAGGATGTGAAGATCAAAGGTGACGGTCTAGCTATCCACACCCAAGGCCCACAGAAAAAATTCCTGGAGCAGGTGGAAGCAGTCACCTTCTCCGGGCGAGAAGCTCTGAAAAAAGGGCAGGAGGTTTGGTATATTACGGAGCGTGCCGTCTTCCGTCTGGAAGAAGAGGGACTGACCCTGGTGGAGATCGCCCACGGGGTGGACCTCCAACTGGATATTCTGGATCAGATGGAGTTTGTGCCTGTCATCCAGGAGTATGTTCGCTACATGGACCCCCGCCTTTTCCGGGACAGTCCCATGGGCTTGAACCCGGAGAAAATGGAAGTGCTGGAACCAGAATACGAGTTCTGGCGCGACCTGCGCCCGCCTAAGGGAGGAAAAGCAAAACAGTAAGGAGACAGACCGATAGACCGGATGATACGAGATATTTTCCCCAGCCGCTATCAAGTGGCCTACCAGCCCCGCTCGCCGAAAGCAACAGACCAATGCTTTTTCTTCCAAGGCCGTACGGTGCTGGAACGCCAGTCCGGGGAAGAACTGCTGCTGCCGGACTACGCCGCTGCTGCGGCGTACATCGATCAGCCTCAATTTCTCTTCACCATCAACGAGACAGCCTATTATTGGGCCGAGCGCAAAGAGGGGGAAACGCTTCCGGAAGGATATGATTGGCACGATTTGCGCCATGAGCGGAAGAAAAAGTCCCGAGTTCTCTCCTTTGCGGAGGCTACGGCCTATCACTTGGCAGAATGGTACCAGGTCAACCGTTTCTGCGGCCGGTGCGGGGAACGGACCCAGCCGGATCAAATAGAGCGGATGCTCCGCTGCCCCAAGTGCGGGAACATGATCTATCCCAAGATCGCCCCGGCTGTCATCGTTGCCGTGACGCGCGGCGATCAAATTCTGATGACACGCTACCAGGGACGGGACTACAAGGGCTATGCTCTGATCGCCGGATTCACCGAGATCGGGGAGACGGCCGAAGACACGGTTCACCGGGAAGTGATGGAGGAAGTAGGGCTTCAGGTGAAGGACTTGCGTTACTGCGGCAGCCAGCCCTGGGGGTCCGACACCAATTTGCTCTTAGGATTTTTTGCCCGTCTGGACGGCCCCTCCGCCATCCACTTAGACCGGCAGGAACTCTTCCAAGCCGCTTGGTACCACCGGAACGAAATTGATCTTGCTCCGGACGGGGTCAGTTTGACGAACCACATGATCCAGGCGTTTCATCGGGGGGGGTGGGGCTGACTCTGCTGGACAGGGTTTCTTTTTGCCGAAAGTAAAAAACAGTCCAGATTAAGTTGACCAAGATCCAGCCGATCCCAGTGGCAACGGCCACGGCGTTCAGGCCGTATTTGCTGACAAAGAGCCAGGAGAGAACAGCCCGAAGGGAGATGTGCGTAACCGCGCCGCAGAAGGGGATGGACACTTTTCCACATCCATCGAAATATCCGGCAAAGGTGTTTCCGGTAAAACAAAGGGGATAGAACAGGGCAATCCAGCGCATATATTGCTGTGCGCGGAGGAGCGCGCTGCCTTCCTTGGTTTCCATCAGAAAGGAAACAGCTATGTTTGAAGTTGCATACATCACAACAGAACAAAACAGACCGAGGAGCAACAGGAACCACAGGCTTACGTGAAAGGTCTTTTGGACGCGGTTGAGCTTTTGTGCCCCCAGGTTTTGCGCTGTGATGACGGAGGTAGCGGCAGCGCCGCTGTCGCCAAAGGAATTGGCAAAGCCCTCCAGCCTGCCAGCCGCCGTA
>CAVCXN010000180.1:0-2986 GCA_963606215.1 uncultured Mycoplasmatota bacterium
GTGGCCCTGGTGTCTCCGGGGGCGGCCATTTCCTCCGTGGAACCCATGGGAGAGTACGCCACCCAACCCTTCCTGAAGGGTTTTCTGGAGGGATACAACACCATGGACGCCCTGGCTGGTCTGGCCTTCGGCATCATCGTGGTGCAGGTCATCCGCAGCCTGGGCGTGGAGGAACCAAGTGCCGTGGCCGGCAGCACCGTTCGCTCCGGCATTTTCAGCTGTCTTCTCATGGCGGTCATCTATCTGGCCGTTGCCATTGTGGGCGCGCAGAGCCGCGGCCTGTTCCCTGCCGCAGAAAACGGCGGGGTCGCCCTGGCTCAGATCGCCCAGCACTACCTGCGCGGCGTGGGGCTGCTGGTTCTGGCGGCCACCGTTACCCTGGCCTGCCTGAAAACCTCCGTGGCCCTCATCACCAGCTGCGGCGAGACGTTTGCCGGCCTCTTCCCCAAAGGACCCTCTTACCGGGTGTGGGCCATCCTCTTCTCTCTCATGTCCTTCGTCTTCGCCAACCTGGGCCTGAACACCATCATCAGCTACGCCGTGCCGGTGCTGATATTCCTCTATCCCCTGGCCATCGCCCTCATCCTGCTGGCCCTCTTCGGCAAATTTTTTGACCACAGCCGGGAGGTCTACGTCTGCACCCTGGTCCTGACGCTCATCGGCGCCATCTATGATCTGCTCCGGAACCTCCCTGAAAACCTCCGCGCCCTGTTGCATCTGGACGGTCTGATCGAAGCCGTTGGCAATGTCCTGCCCCTGTCGGGCATCGGCTTCGCCTGGGTCTGCCCGGCGGTAATCGGGTTGGTGATTGGACTGGTCTTCTACGCGATGCACAAACGCAAAGCAACAGCCTGACACGAGCCTGACACGAATCAACAAAGACACACCAGCTGACATGGATGCCTCCCGTCGGCTGGTGTGTCTTATTGTTTTATTTAGATAGCGGCAGCTTGCTCTGCTCCCCCACAGCCACACGGTAGCGGTGGGTGAAGTTGCTCCTGGCGACCCCGGCGCAGACAGGACAGCCGGTCCGCATTTTTCCCGTTCTGGAATAAATCTTTGCTTTCCAGACGTGCCCCTCCTCGCAGTGCCACCAGACGCGTTTGCCGCTGCCCACCGTCACTTGGTCGGGGCGCAATGACCCGTTTCGTTCCTGATCCCACTGGGCGGCGATGTCCGGCTCTAACGAAGCCAAATCGTTGAAACCAGGCAGGACTTTTCGTCCGGTGCAGTAGGGGCAGCCCGTGGCGAACTGGACCCGCCGGGCCACCGGCGCCCGCCACGCATGTCCCTGCTCACACTGCCACCAGACGGACCGGTTGCTGTTCACCGCCACCTGCTCGGGCCGAAGGCCGTTGTTTTGAGTGGGGTGCCACTGGGCCGCGATCTCCGGAAAGGCCGAGGCAAAGTCATTTACCCCCGGTAAAACCAAACGTCCGGCGCACACCGGGCACCCCGCCCCGCCGCTGGCGCGGCTGGTCACGCTGGCCTGCCACTCGTGCCCCTCCGGGCAGAGCCACCAGGCTTTCCGATGGGACCCGGGGGCCACTTGGTCCGGCTGAAACGTCTCGTTTTTCGTGGGATGCCACTGGGCCGCGATCTCCGGAAATCGAGTCGCAAAGTCATTCACCCCAGCCTGGAGCCGCCGGGTGGTGCAGTAGGGACATCCACGCCCGGAGGTCCGGGTTTTCACCGGCGCCTGCCAGCGGTGGCCCTTTTCGCACTGCCACCAGTATTCAGCCCGGGTGCCGTGGGTCACATCCTGTGGAGTCACGGGCAGATTCTCCGGGTCCCACTGCTTCAAAAGCTCCTCCTGATGGTGCAGGAGGCAAAAATCGTATAATGTCAGTTTCATCACATCTAATATGGTCAGGAGGGGGACCCCATTCGGTCCCCCTCCATAGGTTTTGAGGTACAACGCTTGGCTGACCTTGCCTTACGCCTCTCTTACACCACGTTCCCGGTTCCCTGGGAAGAGTTGGCGTCGGACCACTCCTTCTCCAGGGCCTCCCAGTTGCGGATGGACAGCGTCTTGGTCCAGTTTTCATACTTGGTCTTGTCGCTGTTCTCCTTGCTCTCGTAGGTGTGGGAGTTGGTGGCCTCCTGCATGTCCGCGTAGTACCACTTCGTCTCGTCCTGGTTGTCGGGCCAGGTCAGCATATCCTTGGTGAAGTGGCTCTTGTCCGGGTGCCGGTCCAGGGTACGGTTGACCAGGGTCACGGCCTCGGCGCGGGTGATGTTCTGGTTGGGCTTAAAGGTCCCGTCCTCATAGCCGTTGACGAAGCCCTTGTTGGCGGCCTGGTTGATGTAGTCCTTGGCCCAGTGGCCGCTGATGTCGGGGAAGAGGTCCTCGCCGTTGTAAGCAGCGTCGAAGAACCGGGCCGCGATGGTCGCAAACTCCGCGCGGGTGATATACCCGTTGGGTCTAAAGGTGCCGTCCTCATACCCGGAAATGATCCCGGCGTTGCTCAGCGTGGACACGGCGTTGTTGAACCAGTCCCCCGCCTTCACGTCGCTGTAAGCGTTGCTCTGGCTCCAGAACTTCGTCCGGCTCTCGTCGGTCAGCATCCGGAAGTAGATCGTCGCCACCTCAGCGCGGGTGATCTTCCCCTCCGGCTGCACCGTCCCGTCAGGATAGCCCACCACAAAACCGTAGTGGTCCTTGGTGTTCAGGGTGGGTCTGGAGCTGCTGCTGTGACCACCGCTGCTGCCCTGCACCGTATAGGAAACAGAGGGCTTGGGGAAGACAGCCAGTGCAATTTGGTCAACGTCGTAAAGAATAGCACTTTCGTTGGTATAGAGTGCCTTGCTCTCGTCGATTCCACCGTTGCCGTTCAAGTCTTCCACACCATAGGTACCCGCTGCCGTGTTGGGGATTGTGAGCTTGAGCTTGTAAGACAGCGTGACCGTAGTGCCTGCGGGAACACTCTCGTTGATGTTCCACTTAAACTGAGCAGGCGTGTCACCTGTTTCGGCAGTATAAGTC
>CAVCXN010000181.1:0-2547 GCA_963606215.1 uncultured Mycoplasmatota bacterium
GATGAGCACCTGAATGATGGAGAGAATGGTAACAGCCATAATTGATAGGATCCTTTCCTTTCCCCGGCGCCACCGAGCTGGCTGTGGACCGGGTGATTCTTTCCGCAGGGAAAGAGAAATCATAGAATTCGGTTACAACAAATCATACCACAAGATGCCACGTTTTGCAAGGGGGTTTGCTACAAAATCGAGGGGGAACCCAGGCAGATCAAGGGTAAATCACCACAAAGTGAAAAGCATCTTGGCCACTTCCGCACGGGTGACGGAGGCGTTGGGATTCAGCTTCCCGTTGGAACCGCCCACGACCTTGAGTCCCACGAGCGTTGCCACGTGGTCTTTCGACCAGCTGGGGACGGAAGCGGCGTCTGAAAATGCGGACAGGCTCGCCTGGGCATAGCCCTGGGGCAGAATGCGGCCCAAGATTGTCATGGCCTCGGCGCGGGTGATGGACGCCTTGGCGTTGGCCCGCAGGCTGCCGTCATTGGCCTTGCTGCCCTGCATGATGCCCTCGGCATAGAGGGCTTTCACGGCGTTGAGATCCCAGCTGGGGATAGAGGCCGCGTCAACATAGGGCAGAGAGACGCTGGCGTAGCTGCTGAGGTCCAGGCCCAGCCAATTGGCGGTCATCAGAGCGAAGTCGCCCCGGGTGATCTTCCGGTCGGGAAGGAAGTTGGTCTTGCCGTTTTCCGTCACGCCGGAGATGATGCCCTTGTCGTTCAGGGGGGTGGTGTAGGCGCTGGCCCAGTGCTTGGTCATATCGGCAAAGCGGGTGGAGGCAGAGCCGGTGAGCGTCACGCTGTCCCGGGCCAGGTTGCCGCAGGCATCGGAGACGGTGAGGCTGACCTGGTGGCTGCTGGTGCCCAGGGCGGGCAGGGTGGCCGTCAGAGTCCCGTTGGCCTTCCAGGTGAATTCTACAGGCTCACCGTCTAGGGTCAGGCTGATCTGCTTGGCGCTGAGGGAGCCGGAGATATCATCCAGCGTCGTGGCGGTGACGGCCTGGCCCTTCACGCTCAGGTCTGCCGTGGGCGCGGTGGTGTCCCACTTGGCCTCGTTGGAGAGGACCACTTGGTCGAGCCAGGTAGTGCCGTTCTTCGAGGCGGCCACGGAGAAACCGGTGAACGTTACGGCGTTTTCCGGCACGGCGGCGGTCACTTGCTTCCAGCCGGAGAAATTCAGGGTGGTGAGGGACTGGGTGACAGGGGTCCCATCTTCATAGGCAAAGGCGGCGGAGACGATGGAGCCGGACTTGTCGCCGTAGACCCAGAGGGAAACGTACCGGTCCGTCTCAGCCAGCTTCCGGGGGGAGGCCAGGGCCAAGGAAGTGCCGTCCTCATAGGCCAGCTTCAAGCTCTGCTTGCCGTACTTCACCTGGGCGGTGTCCAGGCTGACCGAGCCGCCCTTGGCGGTGAAGCTGGACGCTGCATCCTCGAAGTTGTCCACCAGCGTGTACCGGGTGGGAGCGCTGACGGAGACGGAGACAGTGACGGAGTAGCTGCCGGATGTCACCTTGATCTTGCCGGTGGCGGTGTTGGGTCCGGCGGTGAATTTGCCGTCCTGGGTGATGGTACCGATGGCCTCATCCGCCGTCCAGGTGAAGCAGCTGTCACTGCCGGTCAGGTCGACGGAGTGATAGGCGGCGGAGGCGGACAGGTCCACGCTCTGGCCGGGGGAGAGGGTCAGGGAGGAGACGTTCTTCTTGGTGGCCTGGTTGGTCACATAGATGGCGGTGGGCTGCAAGACGGTGACGTTTGTGCTGCCCTTCACGCCGCCGCTCTCGGCGGTGACGGTGTAGACCCCGGCCTTCTGGGGGGCGGTGAAGGTGCCGTCTGCGGTCACAGAGCCTTCAGCGGCGGACCAGGTGACGGACCCGGGCAGGTTGCTCATGGGCCACCATCCCGTATCCACCGCAGAGGCCACGCACTGGGTGGAGGCGCCGGGCATCAGGGTCAGACTCTTGGGGGTGACGTAGAGGGACCCGGCCTTGCCCGTGGCTTTCAGGTTGGAGACTAAGAAAATGGCGTTGCTCACCGAGCGGGGGGTGCCCTCCGAGGGACTGTTCACACCGGAGGAGGTGCCGTAGTCGGGATAGGTGGAGACGAGAGTGGTGGACCCGCCGCCGTCCAGCAGGACGGCGTTTTTGCAGCCCAGCTCCTCCAGGCGCTGGGCAACCATCTGGATGGTGGCCCCAATGCTCAGCCCGGCCTGGCGGCCGTCGATGGTGTAGAAGATGACGCTCCCGTCCGGCTTTACGCCTACGGCGGTGCGGGGTGCGGTCTGGCCGTCAGAGATGGAGGTGTTCACCACGCCGTCCTTCAAGATCCAGTGCATGGCGCCCACGGCGTCGACCACGTTGTTCCAGCGGGTATCCTCGCTGGAAATGGAGATCTCCACAGAGTCGCCCACCTCCAGGGAGCGGATGGTTTCTTGCAGCCATTCCCCGGCCTTGTTGGAGATGGACATGACAAACTTGCCCTGGGGGATGCTGGTGGCGCCAGTGGCCTCGATGACCTGCTCGACGGTACAGGGGACGGTGGTGCCGATCTTCAG
>CAVCXN010000182.1:0-2620 GCA_963606215.1 uncultured Mycoplasmatota bacterium
CATAAACGTCTTCTGGACCTTGGGTTCCGCCCGGGCCATGATGTAGGCCAGGGGATAGGCCAGCACCAGACAAACCACCGTGGAGATGATGGCCAGCTTCAGGGAGCGCCAGAAGATGAGCAGGTAGGTGCGGACCTCGGCGGACGAGCCGTCGTCTCGCACGATGCTGGAGGTGGCGGTAAAGAACCGCTGGATATTTTCAACGGTGAACTGGAAATTCACATCCGTAAAGGCGTAATAGGCGACAAAGACCAGAGGGACCAGAATGAACAGGACCGCCCAGATGCCGTAAGGCCCCAGGGCCGCATGGTCGGCCCGGAGCATCCGGCGCTGGTCGCGGGTGACGTTTTCTCTCATTCGTCTTCCTCCTCGCTGACCTCGGACAACTCGTCCAGCTCGTTGGAGAAGGAGGAGTAGTCGCCGTACAGGTCGGAGTATTCCGACTTCTTCATGATGTGGATGGCGTCGGGCTCCAGCTCGATACCGATATGCTCCTCCACGTCCACAAAGTCTGTGGTCTGGATCATCCACTTGAAGCCGCCCACGTCCACGATGATCTCATAGTGAACACCCATAAACGTCACGGAGGTAACGACGCCGGTGAGCTGGCCCTTTTCTACGGGGACGATGTCCACGTCCTCGGGACGCACGACCACGTCTACCGCTTCGTTCCTGGCAAAGCCCTTGTCCAGACATTGGAAGGTCTGGCCAGAGAACGTGACCCTGTAATCCTCCAGCATCACGCCGTCCAAAATATTACTCTCGCCGATGAAGTCCGCGACAAAGGCGTTCTTAGGCTCGTTGTAGATATCGACGGGGGTGCCGATCTGATGGATTTTACCCTCAGACATGACGACCACGGTATCGGACATGGACAGGGCCTCTTCCTGGTCGTGGGTGACGAAGATGAAGGTGATGCCGGTCTGTTTCTGGATCTTTTTCAGCTCCACCTGCATATCCTTCCGGAGCTTCAGGTCCAGGGCGCCCAGCGGCTCGTCCAGCAGGAGGACCTGAGGGTGGGCGACCAGAGCGCGGGCGATGGCGACGCGCTGCTGCTGACCGCCGGAGAGACGGGTCACGGCCCGGTGCTCGAAGCCCTTCAGGGCCACCAGGGAGAGCATCTCCATGACCTTGGTTTCGAGCTCTTCCTTCGGGACCTTTTTCTCCCGCAGGGGGAAGGCCACGTTTTCAAAGACATTCAGGTGGGGAAAGAGGGCGTACTTCTGAAAGACGGTGTTCACGTTCCGCTTGTAGGGGGGCACGTTGTTGATTTTCTGGCCCAGGAAGATGATGTCACCCTCGTCCGGCGTCTCAAAGCCGCCGATGAGCCGCAGCAGGGTGGTTTTGCCGCAGCCGGAGGGACCGAGCAGGGTGATAAATTCGTTGTCGTAGATGTCCAGGTCGATGCCGCGCAGTACCGGCTCGCCGTCGAAAGACTTGGTGATGTTTTTCAGTTCGATGATCTTTTTCATACACGCCCTCCTGAAACCACAAAAAAAGTGACCGCGTGCCAAAGGCGCGCAGTCACTTGGGAAAACTCCACAAAAAGCCTCCCCCTTTTTACGACAAAAACAGGGGAAAAGCAGGGCGTGGAAAATCAGGAGAGATGAGAGTCTATATAGCAAAGAAACTTACTTTTACTACTCTTATTGACCATTTCACAAGTTTGCGTGCCGTCTTGGACACTGCATTGCCCTTGCGGGCACTGGTTTATAGTTACCAACTTATAAAACTTGGGCTTCTAACCCAATCAATAAGGCAACAGAAGTTGCCGCCGCACATGCGGAACTCGGCATTCGACCCGGCTGTCCGTGTGGCCTTAGCCTTGGGGCATCTGCGGAGCGCAGAGGTCCGTCTGGCGGTCGCGTCTTGCTTTGGAAAGACTCAAAACAACGTGATTTTCCAATTTAAGATTGAGTGCATTTTAGCAGAAAAAAAGTAGGCTGTCAAGATACGGCGAAAAAAGCGGGAAAAGTTTTTTCTTTGGTGCTCAAGAGATCGTCGTTCCCGGGAAATACTGGTCCACAAAGTCCACCTGGTCCACGGTCCAGACCTTACCGTTCAAGCCGCTGAGACAGCCGGCGTCGGTGGTGAAGTGGAACTCTAACTTATAAGAATAGAGCGCCTGGCCTCCGGTGCGGCCGAACTTTTTGTTTTCCCGCTCCCGGCCGTATTTTCCGTCTCCCAGCAGGGGATGCCCGGCGGCGGCGAGCTGGGCGCGGATTTGGTGGGTGCGGCCGGTGATGAGGCGGCACTCCAGCAGGGAAAGGCCGCCCTTTTTCGCCAGAGTCCGGTAGAGGGTCACAGCGGTGCGGCCGCCCTCGACCGGGCGCTTGTGGACGGAGACTTGTTTCTTGGCCTCGTCCTTTAAGAGAAAGCCCTCTAATTTCCCCTCGGCGGGGGAGAGAGTGCCCAGGGCGATGCAGAGATACGACTTTTCAACTTCCCGGTCCCGAATCTTTTGGTTCATCACCCGTAATGTCTCGGCGTTCTTGGCGGCAATGACGATGCCGCCGGTGTTCCGGTCGATGCGGTTGCACAGGGCCGGGGCGAAGGAATTCTCCCAGTAGGGGCTCCACTCCTTCTTTTGATATAGGTAGGCTTGGATATGGGTGATGAG
>CAVCXN010000183.1:0-14070 GCA_963606215.1 uncultured Mycoplasmatota bacterium
GATAAAAATATCCTCTGTTGCTGCAAGCAGAAGATATTTTCCGAGATTGCTTTTCAGCTCCGTCGCAGTAATTGACATGTCTGTGCGCCCCCTCTCTGTTTTGTTGCTTAGGTTCTTTTATAGTATACCAAAGTCGCACGAAATATGCAACCAAATCGTACGAAATAATTTCCCCCTCCCCTTGCAATCCCCCTTGATTTCCGGTATCCTAAAAGCAAGATCCAAAGCAACCAAGGAGGGATGGAACCATGGCTCATGGCTCTGTGAAAATGTGCCTGCAATGCGCCACCTGCAGCATGGTGTCCTGCTGCCTGTTTCGGGCGCTGAAATTTTTGTCCTGTCGGGACTCGAAGATCAAGGCCGAGTCCTGCCGCTGGCCCAAGGGCAAGACTCTGCGCCTGGAGATCCCCGGCGCCCGGGGCTTCACCGTCACCGGCACGGAAAAGGGCTTCCGCAAGCTCCCCCTGGACACCCCGGGGGACGTGACCATCCGCTTTAAGACCCCCGCCGACGCCTTCCGGGTCTTCACCGGGCAGATCGGCATCGCCCAAGCCTACGCCGAGCACCGCTTCACCCTGCGGGGCAACATGGGCCTGGCCATGCCCTTCGTCCGATGTGTGGATATCACGGAGGGATACCTCTTCCCGCCATTTCTAGCCAGGCGCATCTTAAAACGATTGCCAAAGAAGGAAGTTTCCACCGCCCGCGTCTATCTGGCGGTGCTGTTAGGGAGGTAACGAAAGATGTCTTACTATGAATTCAAGCTCCCCGCTAAAATTCTCTCCGGCGAGGGCGCGTTAGAGCATGTTCCCCACGAATTGCAGACCCTCGGCGCCAGCCGCCCCATGCTGCTGAGCGACCAGGGCTTAGAAAAGGTCGGCACCGTCAAGACCGTCCAGGCCGCCCTGCGGCAGGGCGGTCTGACCCCCGCCGAGACCTACTGCCACATCCCGCCGGATTCCTCCATTGAGGTCGTCAATCATATCGCCCGGCTCTATCGGGACACCCAGTGCGACAGCCTCATCGCCGTGGGCGGCGGCTCCGTCATCGACACCGCCAAGGGCGTCGGCATGGTCCTGGCCCAGGCCGGGCACGACCTGCTGGATTCCGCCGGATGCGAGGTCCTGCCCCGGGGCAAGCATGTCCCCTTTGTGGCCGTCCCCACCACCGCCGGAACAGGCAGCGAAGCGACCTTAGTCGCCGTCGTCGCCAACCCCGCCATCCAAGTCAAAATGGAGTTCCTGAGCTACCACCTGCTCCCCGATGTGGCCGTCCTGGACCCCCGCATGACCGAGACACTCCCGCCCCGCATCACCGCCGCCACCGGCTTTGATGCCCTGGTCCACGCCATCGAAGCGGCCACCTGTCTCCAGCGCAACCCCGTCAGCGACTCCTTTGCAGAAAAGGCCATCCAGCAGATCTCCCAGAATCTCCCCCGCACCGTGGAGCACGGTAAGGACCGCAAGGCACGCATGGCCATGGCCAACGGCAGCCTCCTGGCCGGGGCCGCTTTTTCCAACTCCATGGTCGGCCTGGTCCACGCCATCGGCCACGCCCTGGGCGGCGTCTGCCACGTGGCCCACGGCGAGGCCATGACCATCCTGCTCCCCGCCGTCATGAAGTACAACCTGGAAAAATGCCGCAAGCGCTACGGTGAGCTGCTGCTCTACGTCGCCGGTCCCGAGGTCTACGCTGCCACGCCGGAAGCCCAGCGCGCCCAGAAGACCATCGACACCCTCGTGGCCCTGCGCCAGCACCTGGCCGACGTCACCGGCCTGCCCACCACCCTCTCCCAGACGGGCAAGGTCCAGCCCAGCGACTTTGAAGCCGTCGCCAACACCGCCCTCAACGACGGGGCCATTATTGTCAACCCCGCCGAGGCCGATTTTGACGAGATCGTCGGCATCCTCAAGGAGGTGTGGGCATGAACGCGACCG
The DNA here is from genome assembly GCA_963606215.1 of uncultured Mycoplasmatota bacterium. GTDB lineage: Bacteria > Bacillota > Clostridia > Oscillospirales > Oscillospiraceae > Evtepia. The sequence goes on from CAVCXN010000183.1 coordinate 1,938, forward strand.
TAGACCGTGATACCCACGTGGCCCACATCGAGGCCGCCGTCGCCCGCCAGCGGGCCTTTTTCGAGACGGGTGCCACCCGCCCCGTGGCCGTCCGCGTGGCCGCCCTGCGCCGCCTGAAGAAAGAGATGCAGAAGCGGGAAAAAATTCTGCTCGACGCCCTGCAAGCCGACCTGAACAAATCCCACTTCGAGGGCTACATGTGCGAGCTGGGCCTAAACTTAGACGAGCTGGGCTACCTGGCCGACCACGTCCGCGCCTGGTCCCAGCCCCGCCGCAAGCCCACGCCCCTGCCCCAGTTCAAGTCCAGCAGCTACGAGCTGCCGGAGCCTTACGGCGTGGTCCTCATCATGGCCCCCTGGAACTACCCCTATCTTCTGAGTTTAGACCCCCTCTTCGGGGCCGTGGCCGCGGGCAACTGCGTCATCCTGAAGCCCAGCGCCTACGCCCCCAACACCAGCCGGGCCATGGCCGAGCTGCTGGCCGCCGTCTTCCCTCCGGAGTGGGTGACGGTCATCGAGGGTGGCCGCGAGCAAAACGCCGCCCTGTTGGAGCAGCGCTTTGACTACATCTTCTTCACCGGCAGCGTGGACGTGGGCAAGCTGGTCATGGAAAAGGCCAGCCGCCACCTGACCCCCGTCACCCTGGAGCTGGGCGGCAAAAGCCCCGTCATCGTGGACGAGACCGCCAACCTCCCCCTCACTGCCCGCCGCCTGGCCTTCGGCAAAATTCTGAACGCCGGTCAGACCTGTGTCGCCCCGGACTACTGCCTGGTGGACCGCAAGGTACGGGACCAGCTGGTGAACGAACTCATCCAGCAGTTCCAAAAAATGCTGGGCGAGGATCCGCTCGCAGACCGGAACTTCGTCCGCATCATCAACCGCAAGCACTACAACCGCCTGCAAGGTCTCCTGGAAAACCAGGAAATTCTCTACGGCGGCTGGCACCGGGACGACCCGGAATCCGACAGCGGCTGGATCGCCCCCACCCTGGTGGCCGACACCCTGGAGGGCCTGTCCAAGCCCATGGGCGAGGAGATCTTCGGCCCCATCCTGCCCATCATCCCCTACGACGACCTGGACCAGGCCCTGCGCTTCATCAACCGCCGGGAAAAGCCCTTGGCCCTCTACCTCTTCACCCGCAGCAAGAAAACCAAGGCCAGGGTCCTGAACACCTGCTCCTTTGGCGGCGGGTGCATCAACGACACCATCATTCACTTAGCCACCCACCACATGGCCTTCGGCGGCGTCGGCAACAGCGGCATGGGCAGCTACCACGGCCGCCAGAGCTTCGAGACCTTCTCCCACAACCGCGCCATCGTGGACAAGGCCACCTGGATCGACCTGCCCATGCGCTACATGCCCTACAAGAAGGTCAACGACCTCCTCATCCGCCTATTCATTCACTAACCTCCCAGACCCGTGCGCCCACGGCCAGCAATGCCTCGGTCTGCCCGCTGGCGTTATTCGGTCTATCCACATCAGCGCAGGCCCGCAGGGAGACCTCTGTCTCCCAGTCAGCCACGGCCCCCTGCAAGCGGCGGACGAATTGTTCCAGCGTCCCCGTCTTGTCCCCCAGGGGCTTGAGGCACTCCACCGCCCCTTCCGTCGGATAGGCGCAGTGGGTCAATACAATTTCATCAAATCCCAGGTCCGCCAACTCCCGGCAGACCCCGATCAGATAGCTTTCCACCCGGGCCTCCCCCGGGTCCAGCCAGCCGTACCCCGCCCCATCCCGCCAAGGTGAGCCGCTCACCCGCCGCAGGGAGAGGGCGGGGTCGTTTTGTATCAGCACTTGGTCCCGCAGGCAGGATATTTCCGCCACGGTGTGGACATCCGCCCGCTCGTTCAGCGTCCGGAGCATCTGGTTCCGCCCCGGGTCGCCCCAGGAAGCCCCGCTCTCCACGGCCAGGGGGAGATTCGAAACGTAGTTCAGGCTGCCGTCCTCGTTCTGCATCGGCAGAACCACAGCGTCATAGCCCGACGCCAGCGCTTCGGCCTCGTCCAGCTGCCCGGAGGTGAGGGTGAGAACCTGCGCGGGAACCGTTTCTTCCGGCTCCGGAATCTCCGCCGGAGCGGAGGTTTGGAGAACGGTAGTGTTCTCCCGCTGAAAGAGCAAAGCCGGGTCTACGATACCAAAACAGCACAGCAGCAGAAACGCCCCCGACACCAGGCCAGAGACGCAGAGGGTAAGGTAAAGGATGCGGGCGATGTGGTGCATGGAGCCACCTCCTATGTAAGCCGCAGCAAAAACAACAGCCCCAACCCCGGCAATCCCAACAGCCCCAAGGTAATCGCATTAAACGCATTCACCCCCAGCGCCAGCCCCGCCGCGATCCCGCTATACGACCACGCCGCCAGAAACCCAAACCCCAGCAGCGACCGAAACGCCAGCTTGAGCAGCCACCCCAGAGGCCGCCGGAAGATGACCAGAAACAACACCACAAAAATGATCGCCGTCAGCCACGGGCCGTCCCCGGAAAACACGGACATATCGCATCCCATCCTTTCTTCCTGCCAGCGCACTGGGCGCTTGGGTCTATTGGTTTCTCCTCTGCCGCAGCAGATAAGTGTGCTTGGCCCGCAGCGCGTTGATCTCATAGAGATAGTACTCTAAGAGGTCCCGGTCGGCGCACTGGTCATAGCCCGCTTGGGCGGCGGCCAGGGCGCGGCTGGTGTCGTCCAGCTGGCGCTGGAGCTGCTGGGCCGGGGTCAGGGGGTGGGGTCGTGCCATGGTAAGCTCCCTCCTGTGTGGTTTAGTCTATGCCTAACCTGCGCCGGTATGCCGGGGATTATGCAGGGGAGCCGGGAGCATCCGACCGAATTTCTTAAATAAGTATGAAATCTTGCAAAAACCCCTTTCAACTGTTTTGAATTGTGTTATAATACAGGATAAGAAACCGATGGTCCCGGCCGCGGTGCGGAGCCGGGCCGTCAAGAAGAGGTGCAACCATGAAGAAAACCCTGTCCCGCTCACTTTCTCTTCTGCTAGCCGTCGTGCTGGCGGTGAGTCTGGCCCTGCCTGCGGCAGCGGCAAGCGTGGCCGTCTCCGGTGTCACGCTGGACAAAACTTCGGTGACGTTGGCCCCGAAGGATTCCATCACTTTGAAAGCCACGGTCAAGCCTGACAACGCAACCAATCAGGACCTGACCTGGAAATCCAATAAAACCGCTGTGGCTACCGTGTCCAAAAAAGGTGTGGTCACAGCCGTCGCCGAAGGGACTGCCACCATCACCGTCACAACCAACGACGGCGACTATATGGCCATCTGTAACGTGACCGTTGCCAAAAGCAAAGTCACCAGCCTGACCCTCGACCCTGCCGGCCCCGAAGTCCTGCCCATCGGCAAGACCCGCACCCTGGTCGCCAAGGGCACCTACTCCAACGGCACCACCAACACGGTGGATGTGACCTGGTCCTCCACCAACACCACCGTGGCCACCGTCTCCAAGGCCGGTGTCGTCACCGCCGTGGCGGAAGGGACCGCCAACATCATCGCCCTGTATCAGGACGGCAGCAGCAACGATTCCGCCGTCTCCGCCGCCTATCAGGTCACGGTGAGCAAGAGCGCTTCCACCTCCAAGGACGACGTGCTGACCCTCTCCGCCACCACCGTGAACACCAACGCCGGTACCTTCGTGGAGTCTACCCTGAAGGCCCCCGCCGTCTCCGTGAAGAACGGCACGACGGACGTGACCGAAGCCTACAACATCACCTACCTCTGGACCGACGCCAGCAAGAAGGAGCTGGGGAAGGACGCCACGCTCCTGGTCCAGCCCACCAGCCAGACCGATCTGGTCCTGACCTGCACCGTCACCGCCGCCAGCAAGACCGACTCCACCCAGGTTCTCACCGGCACCTGCACCTACGGCGTCAAGGTCTACCCCGGCACCAGTCTGGGCGGCGTCCACTCTGTGGCCGAGGGGTCTGTGACCCTGAACAAGCTCATGGACCTGGAGGACAAAGTCTCCGTGGTCGATCAGCTCATCAAGGGCGACGACACCGGCATGGCCCAGCCCATCACCGGGCTGACCCATGTGGTTTTTGATACCAACACCATCACCGGCAGCGACGCAGGCACCTTCTCCGCCAAGAACGGCAATGTGTATTACACCAGCACCACCGCCGACGGCGACCACCTGGCCGACGTCACCTTCACCCCCCTAAAGAAAGGGACCTTCACCATCAACTTCCTGGCCTACGGCGACAAAGTGTATTACGGCCACCTGGAGGTTATCGTGAATGACGACGCCGTGACGCCTCCCACCCCCAGCGACGACGTGCGCCAGTGCGACAGCACCGGCTTTACCTTCACCGGGTCCGACTTCTACCGGGACTCTGACACGGACCCCGTCACCGCCGTGGTCTTCGGCAAGCCCTCCGCCGGGCATCTTCTGCGGAACCTCTCCCACGGCATCGGCACCGCCGACGACGGGGACAAGTATTACACCAACTCCGCCAGCCAGGGGGACTACCACGTTTCTACCTTGAGCTACCTCCCCGACGCCGGTTATAACGGCCAGGCAACGATTCCCGTGACCTACATCACCCGCTCCGGCGAGGAGACGCCGGGCGTCATCAAAGTCTCCGTTGCGACCAAGGCCGATTCCACCCAGTTCAAAGACGTCACCCGCAATGACGTCGGCTCCTGGGCCGCCGACGCCGTGGACTTTGCCTATCACTTCGGCCTCGTCAGCGGCGTGAGCAAGACGGAGTTTGCCCCCAACAGCCCCATGACCCGCGCCCAGCTCGTCACCGTCCTTTACCGTGCCGTCGGCAGCCCCCAGGTCGCCGTGACCACCAACTTTGAGGATCTGGACGTCGGCTCCTACTATTACAATGCCGTGGTCTGGGCCAACGTCAACGGCGTCGTCAACGGCACCAGCGACACCACCTTCTCCCCGGACAGCAAGCTCACCCGCCAGCAGCTGGCCACCATCCTCTACCGCTACGCCAAAACCTTCGGCGGGGACACGTCCTACACCGGCAGCCTCAGCCACTTCACCGACCGGCGCCAGGTGGACACCTACGCCACCACCGCCATGACCTGGGCCGTGAGCCATGAGATCATCTCCGGCACCAGCGACACCACCCTCTCCCCCCTGGCCACCGCGACCCGGGCGCAGGTGGTCGTCATCCTCCACCGGTACCTGACGGACTGAGTGATTTTTTCCCGGTGGAAACCGGAAACCTCCCCAAAACCGACCAAGAACCGACCAAAACCGCCGCGTACCCCACGGCGGTTTTGCTGTGCCGGCGCTTGACAGGGGGGCGAGGCATGGCTTATGATTAAGAAATCAACAAGCAATTGACAGAACAAGGAGAACCCCATGGCAAAAAGCAAACAGGAATACGGCAACGAGTCCATCTCCATGCTGGAGGGGGCCGACCGCGTCCGGAAACGGCCGGGGGTGATCTTCGGCTCCGACGGGCTGGAGGGCTGCGAACACGCCGTGTTTGAGATCCTCTCCAACGCCATCGACGAGGCCAGAGAGGGCTTTGGCAAGGAGATCATCGTCACCCACTTCCGGGATGGCCGCATCCAGGTCGAGGACTTCGGCCGGGGCTGCCCGGTGGACTGGAACGAAAAAGTCGGCAAATACAACTGGGAGCTGGTCTTCTGCGAGCTGTACGCCGGCGGTAAATATGACAACGCCGGCGGGGACAACTACGAGTACTCCCTGGGGCTCAACGGCCTGGGCGCCTGCGCCACCCAGTACACCTCCCGCTTCATGGATGTCATCGTCCGGCGGGACGGCAAGCGCTACGACCTCCACTTTGAAAAGGGCCAGCTCATCGGCGAGATGAAAGTCTCCCCCGCCGACCGGAAAAAGACCGGCACCACCATCACCTGGCTGCCCGACTTAGAGGTCTTCACCCAGACCGACATCCCCGACGACTATTTCAAAGACGTCCTGCACCGCCAGGCCGTCGTGAACGCGGGCATCACCTTCCGCCTCAAAACCCAGGCCGAGCGGGGCTTTGACGAGACGACCTACGTCTACGAAAACGGCATCGCCGATTACGTGGCGGAGCTGACCGGGGAGCACGCCCACACACCCATCCAGTTCTGGACCGGCGAGCGGGTGGGCCGGGACCGGCCCGACAAGCCGGATTACAAAGTCAAGCTCTCCTGCGCCTTCTGCTTCTGCCCCGCGGCGCATACCATCGAGCATTACCACAACTCCTCCTGGCTGGAGCACGGCGGCGCCCCCGAAAAGGCCATGCGCTCTGCCTTCCTCTCGGCCATGGACGGGTGGCTCAAGCAGAACGGCAAATACAACAAAACTGAGGCAAAGATCACCTGGCCCGATATCCAGGAGACCCTCATCTTCATCTCCAACGACTTCTCCACCCAGACCTCTTACGAGAACCAGACCAAAAAGGCCGTCAACAACCGCTTCATCCAGGAGAGCATGACGGACTTCCTGCGGGAACACCTGCAAATTTTCCTGATTGAAAACCCCCAGGCCGCCGAGGAAGCCGCCCGCCAGATCCTCGTCAGCAAGCGCAGCCGGGAGGCCGGGGAAAAGGCCCGCCTGTCCATCAAGAGCAAGAGCTTGGCAGGCAGCGTGGACATCGCCAACCGGGTCCAGAAGTTCGTGGATTGCCGCACAAAAGACGTCTCCCGCCGGGAGCTGTACATCGTGGAGGGTGACTCCGCCCTCGGCTCCGTGAAGCTGGGCCGGGATGCGGAGTTCCAGGGCATCATGCCCGTCCGCGGCAAGATTCTGAACTGCCTCAAGGCCGACTACGGCAAAATTTTCAAGAGCGAGATCATCACGGACCTGCTCAAGGTCATGGGCTGCGGCGTCGAGGTCCACGATAAGCACAACAAGGACCTCTCCCTCTTCAACCTCGACAACCTCCGCTGGAACAAGATCGTCATCTGCACCGATGCCGACGTGGACGGCTACCAGATTCGCACCCTCATCCTAACGATGCTCTGGCGGCTCACCCCCACCCTCATTCAAGAGGGCTACGTCTACATCGCCGAGTCTCCCCTCTACGAGATCGCCTCCAGCGGCAAAACCTGGTTTGCCTACTCCGAAAAGGAAAAGGCGGACATTCTCACCGAGCTGGACGGCAAGAAAGCCACCATCCAGCGCTCCAAGGGCCTGGGTGAGAACGACCCGGAGATGATGTGGATGACCACCATGAACCCGGACTCCCGCCGCCTCATCCGCGTAATGCCTGCGGAAGCGGAAGCCACTGCGCGGGTGTTTGACCTCCTCCTCGGAGAAAACGCCCAGGGGCGGAAGGAGCACATTGCGGAGAACGGCTACAAATACCTCGACCTGGCCGACATCTCTTGATCGGCGCACCATGAAAGGAGCCCTTCCATGAAAAAACTACTGGCAACCCTTCTCACCGTCACCATGCTCGGCAGCGTCTCCCTCCCGGCCCTGGCCGCGGAAGCGTCCGTTGACACCAGCGGAAGCGCCAACACCACCTACCCCGCCGACGAAGACAGCACCCCCTACAGCAGGGGCTACGACGACGGCTACAAGCTCGGCTACGCCAAGGGCGAAGCCCTCTGCAAGCAGGACATCGCCGCAGGCACCGTCACCTACTCCCCCGATTACAACTACAGCGAGGGCAGTGAAACTTACAACGACGGCCTGACCGACGGCACCATCGACGGCATGGACGACGGCTACACCGCCACCTTCGAGTACCACTACCATATGGATTACTGGACCGCCCTCGAGCTGCTGGACAAAGGCGGCACGGTCGGCCAGATCAACGTCCTGGTCAACAAGCTCTGCCTGAACTTTGAAAACGGCCCCTGGCCCGCTATTTTCCAGGGCACGACCATGGTCCCCGTCCGCACCGTGATGGAGGCTCTGGGGGCAAACGTCGCTTACGCCCAGACCGCGAAGACCATTACCATCACCAAGGGCGACACCGTCGTGACCCTCACCCTGGGCAGCACCCAGGCCACCGTGGAGAAGGACGGCAAGACCGAGACGGCCACCCTCACCAAGGCCCCGTACATCGCCCAGGCCAACGGCGTATACAGCACCATGGTCCCCGTCCGCTTTGTCAGCGAAGCCTGGGACACGACGGTTTTGTGGGACGATGACCACCGGACCGTGGTCCTGGCAGACACCGCCTCCGTTGTCTCCGACCTGGACAAAAACTTTACCATCTTCAACAAGATCTTACAGGCCCAGCAGCAGACCTTCGCGGGCAAAAAGCTCGTCCAGACCATGCAGGCCACCGGCCAGCTGACCCTGTATGACGAAGCAGGCAAGGCCGCAAACTATGCCGTCTCCGCCGACGCCAAGACCTACTCCGACGGCAAGGCCCAGCGGATGCAGGCCACCCTGAACATGGAGTCCGCCCTGAAAGCCCTGGCGAAATCTCACCCGGAGCTTCTGGATCAGGTGCAGATCAGCTTGGGTACCCTCCTGCGGACCGACCTCAAGAGCATCCCCGTGGACTTCCTGGTGGACGAAACCGGGGCCTGCTACCTGAACACCCCCCTGCTCCATCTGTTCTTCCCCCAGCTCTTTGCAGAAGCCAGCTGGTTCCACGTTACGGACCTGGACCCCTCTGTCCTCTCCCTGGCTCAAAAGGGCGGCAGCATCGGCGAAATTCTCTCCCAGAGCGTCGCCAATGTCAGCCCCTTTGCCTATTATGACACGTTGGAACAGTCCGCCAAAGCCCTGAGCGCCCTCTTCCGGGACGACCTGGCCCAGGTCAGCGGCAACACCTACACCTGGAAGCTGAACAACGCCGTCCTGAACGGCCTCCTGGGGGGCACCGATGTCAACATCACGGACGGTGCGTTCGAGGACACGATGGTCCTCGACGGCACCATCTCCGCAGACACCAAGGGAAGCACTGCGGTTCAGCTCTCGATGGACCTCAAAACCGGCAGCGAACCCCAGGAGCGTATCGGCCTGAGCTTCCGCCTGACCCAGAGCACGGCCACCACCAACACCCTGCCCTCCCTGACCCTGCCGGAGGGAGCAGATGTGCAGGAGTTTATGGGTGTCGGCTTTGGCCTCTGACCCACAGCAAACGTATCCCCTCGACCGGCAGAAAAAGAAAGGAAGTCTAACCTATGGATAACAGACAAGGCAGAAAAACCGGCTGGACCATCATTGGCTGCGGCTGCGTGTTCATCATTCTCTCCAAGCTCTGGATCGGCCTGCTCATGGCCGCCCTGGGCATTCTCTTCATCTGCATTGCCGGGCGCTGCCCGCACTGCGGCAAAATTTTGCTGCTGGTGTCCCCCAACGCCACCCAATGCCCCAAATGCCACAAGCCGCTGCAATGAGGTAGTCTATGGCAAGAAAAAAATCCCCTGACCAGACGAAAAAACGAACCAATCCCGAGGGCGTCATGGGCCTGCACGCCGAAGTGGTGGAGCAGCCCATCACCGACACCCTGGAGATCAACTATATGCCCTACGCCATGAGCGTCATCATCTCCCGCGCCATCCCGGAGATCGACGGCTTCAAGCCCTCCCACCGGAAGCTGCTGTACACCATGTACCAGATGAAGCTGCTCACAGGCAATCGCACCAAGTCCGCCAACGTCGTCGGCGCAACCATGAAGCTCAACCCCCACGGCGACGGAGCCATTTACGAGACGATGGTTCGCCTCTCCAAGGGCTACGGCGCCCTGCTCCACCCCCCCGTGGACTCCAAGGGCAACTTCGGCAAGGTCTACTCCCGCGACATGGCCTACGCCGCCTCCCGTTATACGGAGGTGAAGCTCGACGGCATCTGCGAAGAGCTGTTCCGGGACATCGACAAAAACGTGGTGGATTTTGTCCCCAACTACGACGGCACCCTCACCGAGCCGGTCCTGCTCCCCACCACCTTCCCCAATATCCTGGTCTCCGCCAACATGGGCATCGCCGTGGGCATGGCCTCGAACCTCTGCGGGTTCAACCTGGCTGAGGTCTGCCAGGCCACCATTGCCCGCATCAGGGACCCTCAGGCGGACCTTTTGGAGACCCTGAAAGCCCCCGACTTCCCCACCGGCGGCCAGCTGCTCTACGACCGCAAAGAGCTGGAAAACATCTACCGCACCGGCCGCGGGTCCTTCAAGGTCCGGGCCAAGTGGCGCTACATCAAGGCCGAAAATCTCATCGAGATTTACGAAATTCCCTACACCACCACCGCCGAGGCCATCCTGGACAAAGTTGCCGAACTCATCAAATCCGGCAAGGTTCGGGAGGTCACCGACATGCGCGATGAGACGGACCTCTCCGGCTTAAAGCTGGCCATCGACCTCAAGCGCGGCACCGACCCGGACAAGCTCATGCAGAAGCTCTTCCGGACCACCCCTTTACAGGATTCCTTCGCCTGCAACTTCAACATCCTGGTGGACGGAATGCCCAAGGTCATGGGCGTGGGCGAGATTCTGGACCGCTGGACGGAGTGGCGCTCCGGCTGTGTCCGCCGCGCGGCCCAGCACACCTTAGAGCAGAAGCAGGACAAGCTCCATCTTCTGAAAGGCTTAGGTGCTATCCTGCTGGACATCGACAAGGCCATCGCCATCATCCGCAGCACCGAGCAGGATAACATGGTCGTCCCCAACCTGATGCAGGGCTTTGACCTGGATAAGATTCAGGCGGAATACGTCGCCGACCTGCGCCTGCGGAACATCAACAAGGAATATATCCTCAAGCGCACCGCCGAGACGGAGCAGCTGGAAAAGGACATTGCCGACTTAACGGACCTCATCGCCAGGCCCACCCGCATCCGTCGGGAGATCATCAAGCAGCTCCAGGCCGTGGCGAAGAAATACGGCGAGGACCGCCGCACCGAGATCGTCCTCCTGGAAGACCTGGCCGAGGAAGCCCCGGAGACAGAGGAAATTCCGTCCACCCCCGTCCACCTCTTCCTCTCCAGGCAGGGCTACTTCAAAAAAATCTCTCCCCAGTCCCTCCGCATGTCCGGGGAGCAAAAGTATAAAGAGGGCGACGGCCCCGCCTTCCACTGGGAGACGACCACGGCCGCCGAGCTGCTCTTCTTCACCAACCGGCAGCAGTGCTACAAAGCCTTCGCCTACACCTTCGACGACAGCAAGGCCAGCGTCCTGGGCGACTATCTCCCCGCCAAGCTGGACATGGACGAGGGTGAGAGCATCCTTTGGGCGGGTCTGGCCGGGGATTACACCGGCGCCCTGCTCTTCTTCTTTGAAAACGGCAAGGTTGCCCGCGTGCCCCTGTCGGCCTACCAGACCGTGACCCGCCGGAAAAAGCTCACCGGGGCCTACTCCGACAAAAGCCCCCTGAAAGACGTGCTCTTCCTGCCCGAGGGCACGGAGGAGGAAGTGGTGCTCTACTCAACGGAAGGCCGCGCCCTGCTCTTCCAGACCGACGGCATCCCGGTCAAGACCACCCGCTCCACCCAGGGCGTGCAGGTCATGACCCTGAAAAAATCTTACAAGGCCGACCACGCCCTTCCCCTGGCCCAGACCAGCATCGTGAACAAAGCCCGCTACCGCGCCCGCAGTCTCCCCGCCGCCGGAGCCCTGGTCAAGGCCGAGGATCAGGGGGACACGCAGATGAGCCTGCTATGAGACGGCCCATCACCCGCCCTCTGGCCCTGCTGCTGGCCCTGGGCCTGACCCTGGGCTTAACAGGCTGCGGGTCCATGTTAGAGCGGAGCTACGCCTCCGTGACACCCCACACCCAGTTCTCCGACGAATCCGACAGCGGCTCCGTCCTTCGGGCGGAGACGTACCAGGGCCTCGTCAGCGCCCTGCTGCACCTGGTCGAGCAGGGCGCGGAAAAGGGCGAGCTGCGGCTCTACCAATACAGCAGCGTCACCGGAGCCGCCGCCAGCGACGTAGACCAAGCCTGCTTGGAAGTCACCCAGGAGGACCCCCTGGGGGCCTACGCCGTGGACTACATCAAATACGATGTGGAGCAGACAGCTTCCTACTACCAGATCAACGTAAAGCTGGCCTACAACATCGACCCCAAGGAGCTGAAGGATGTCATCTCCGTCACCGGCAGCACCGCCGTCCGGCAGGAGCTGGAAGAGCTGCTCCCCGACCAGCCCCAAAAGGTCGTCTTCCGCATCGGCTACTTCTCAGAGGAAGACAGCGCCGACACCCTCCGCCAGGCCGTCCGGGACGCCTATGACGACCAGACGGAACCCCTTCC
>CAVCXN010000184.1:0-2135 GCA_963606215.1 uncultured Mycoplasmatota bacterium
GTCCACATCACCACAGCGGCCGAGCGGGACGTGGCCAATGCCACAGACTATATCGACCAGGTATTAAAAAATCCCAAGGCTGCAGAGGAACTCTTGAAAGCGTTTACCCAACAGATCAATGACCTGGCTGTTTTCCCTGCCCGCTATCCGCTGGCGAGAGATGAGATATTGGCGGCTTGGGGCGTCCGCTTCTTGCGCATCAAGAATTATATCGCCTTCTATTTGATTGACGATGCCAGAGAGAGGATCTATGTGATTCGCTTTCTCTATGGAAAGAGTAACTGGGCGAGTATCCTAAAAGACAGTATTACGAACTAAAAAAAGCTCCCGCTTCGTGGTTTTGTGCGAAGCGGGAGCTTGTTTGGTTTGGGTGGATTTATTTTGTGGCCCAGTTGCCGGTGGCCATGGCGGTGAGGTAGGCGTTGATGAAGCCGTCTAAGTCTCCGTCCATCACGGCGTTGACGTTGCTGGTTTCAAAGCCGGTGCGGGTATCCTTGACCAAAGTGTAGGGCATGAAGACGTAGGAGCGAATTTGGCTGCCCCACTCGATCTTGAGCTGGACGCCCTTCAGGTCGGAAATCTTCTCAGCCTTTTCCTGCATTTGCAGCTCGACCAGTTTGGCACGAAGCATCTTCATACAGTTGTCCTTGTTCTGGAACTGGCTTCGCTCGGTCTGGCAGGAGACGACCACGCCGGTGGGCAGGTGGATCAGTCGCACGGCAGAGGAGGTCTTGTTGACGTGCTGGCCGCCAGCGCCGCTGGCGCGGTAAACCTGCATCTCGATGTCCTCAGGTCGAATCTCGATGTCAGCATCCTCGGGCAGGTCAGGCATGACTTCGACAGAGGCGAAGGAGGTCTGACGGCGGGCGTTGGCATCGAAGGGAGAGACGCGAACCAGACGGTGGACACCGTGCTCTCCGCGCAGATAGCCGTAGGCGTTCTCGCCCTCAATCATAATCGTTGCGGATTTCAGACCGGCTTCGTCGCCCTCCTGATAGTCCATGATCTTATAGGTGAAGCCATGGCGCTCAGCCCAACGGGTGTACATGCGGTAGAGCATCTGCGCCCAGTCCTGGGCCTCGGTGCCGCCTGCACCGGCATGAAACGCGAGAATGGCGTTGGAGGCGTCGTACTCGCCGGTGAGCAGGGTCTGGAGACGGGCTGTCTCCATGCTCTGGATGAGGGCGGCGTACTCTTCCTCCAGCTCGGGGAGCAGAGACTCGTCCTCTTCCTCGTTGCCCATCTCGCACATGACCATCATGTCGTCCCAGGAGGAACGGCGCTTGGCCTGGGATTCCAGCTTGTTCTTCTCCTGCTTGAGCTTTTGCAGGACTTTCTGGGAGTTCTCAGGGTTGTCCCAAAAGCCGTCGGCGGCGCACTGGGCCTCCAGAAAATCGACCTGACGAGCGGCCTCGTCCAGGTTCAAAGCCTGCTCCAGCTCATCCAGCTGGGGGAGCAGGTTGTTGAGTTTGACTTTATATTCGTCAAATTGAAGCATCGTTACGATCACTCACATTCTGATATAATTAGCTGATCCATTATATCCGAAGTTTTGGAAAAAAGCAACCGAAAGACAAGGAAAAACCTGACTTCCCCCGAAAAAACGCCGGGAGGCCCGACGAAGCCCCCTCAGCGGTCGCTGACGGTGGGGGCCTGGGCCTCCCAGCGGAAAATAAAATCATCCAGGTCCTGCACCTCCGGCCACCGTTCTACATCTGGCGCAGGGAGGGGCTGGACCAGCGGTGTGGGTCTGGTTATCGTGTGTTTGGAAAAGATCATGTGCTTGGATTCTGTCTTGCGTTCGGTCATCACGGATAGGGTCTCCTTTCTAAAATGGAATGAGAAAAGCTCATCCAGACCATTCTATGCAGGGCGGGGGAGAGTATGCCAAAAAGTTTTTTGAGAAATTTTGAAAAAGTGCTTGACAGATCGGAGGCAGCGTGGTATATTAACTAAGCACTTGAGAGAGCGCAACGCTAGAGATGCCGGAGTGGCGGAATTGGCAGACGCCTGGGACTTAAAATCCCATGGGAGCAATCCCGTGCCGGTTCGACCCCGGTCTCCGGCACCATATCGCGGAGTAGAGCAGTTGGTAGCTCGTCGGGCTCATAACCCGGAGGCCGCAGGTTCAAGTC
>CAVCXN010000185.1:0-2461 GCA_963606215.1 uncultured Mycoplasmatota bacterium
TCAGGATGGACCAATGGATGGGGGCAGCCCCGCGATACTTGGGCAACAGGGAGGAATGGACGTTGATGCAGCCGTACTTGGGGTAATCCAGAATCTCCTGGGGCAGGATACGGCCATAGGCCGCGACCACGATGAGGTCAGGCTCCAAACTCCGGATCGTCTCCAAAGCTGTCCCGTCCCGCAGTTTCGTCGGCTGATAGACCGGCAGGCCATGGACCATGGCGCACAGCTTCACCGGAGTGGGCTGGAGCTTCATGCCCCGATTCTTAGGCTTGTCCGGCTGGCTGAAGACGCCAACGACCTGGTGCCTGGCAGCGACCAGGGCTTCCAGAGAGGGCACGGCGAACTCCGGCGTGCCCATGAATACGATCTTCATGGAGATCCCTCCTCAGTCCGCGTCGGCGGCCTGCATCATGTCATCGACCTCAGCCTCGGTGAAGAGACGGTCGCATTTTTCATAGTACATGTGGCCGTCCAGATGCTCGATCTCGTGGCAGAAGCAGCGGGCGGTGATGCCCTCACCCTCGAACTCGACGGGGTTGCCATGGCGGTCCTGAGCCTTGACCTTCACCTTCATGGGGCGCCTCACGATGCCGTACATTCCGGACAGGCTTAGGCATCCCTCGAAGCCTTCCTGCTCCCCCTCCTGGCTGACGATCTCGGGGTTCACCAGCTCCAGGTATTCCTCCTGGTCGTTCATCACGATGCAGATGCGGCGGAGAATGCCGATCTGGGGGGCAGCCAGGCCCAGGCCCTGGGCGTCCTTCAGGGTGGCGGTCATGTCATCCAGCAGGGTGGCCAGCTTCTGGTCGAAATTGGTGACGGGGTGGCAAACCTTGTGCAGGACGGGGTCGTCCTTCTGTAAAATCTTCTTGATCATGGTAACATTCCTTCCTATATTCTCTCGTTCTCTATGGTACGTCGAATGGGGGCAAAATCAATCCATGGGGTCTACGTCAATGAAAATGGACAGGCCCTTGTTGGCCCGGTCCTGCTGCGCCGCCCGTAAAATTTGGGCTAAGACAGACCGAATTTCCTTATCATTGCGGCACTTGACCAGCACGCGATAGCGGTACCGGTTGTTCACTTTCAAAATGGGGGCCGGGGCCGGACCCAGCACTTCTGCCCCCTCGGGGCCATGCTGCCGTGGTTTTACCCACGGGTCCAAGCTCCGCCGCACCACGGCGCAGGCCCGGAGCACCTGCGTTTCCTCCGGCCCGGAGACGGTGATGCGAAACAGGTCCAAAAACGGCGGGAAGCGAAGCATCCGGCGCATCTCCCGCTCCCCGGTGTAAAAGGTATCATAGTCCTGGCGGGCAGCCAGGTTGAGGATGTCGTTGTCCGGCGTCCAGGTCTGGATGATGGCCCGGCCCGGCTTGTCCCCGCGCCCAGCCCGGCCCACTACCTGGGTGAGCAGGGAAAACGTGCGTTCCGTGGCCCGGTAGTTATCCGCGTAGAGGGAGAGGTCCCCGTCGATCACGCCCACCAAAGTCACGTTGGGAAAGTCTAAGCCCTTGGCAACCATCTGGGTCCCCAATAAGATGGGCACTTTTTTGCGGCGGAAGCGATCCAACAAAACCTCGTGAGACTGGGTTGCCGTGATGGTGTCCGCGTCCATCCGCATAATCTCGATCTCCGGATAAAGTGCCTGCAATTCTTCCTGTAGTTTTTGCGTCCCCATACCCACAAACTGAAAGCGGCCCGCGCAGTGGGGACAGACCTCCGGCAGGGGCATGGAGTAGCCGCAGTAGTGGCACATGAGCCGTCCGTTGGCGCTGTGATAGGTCAGATGGACGGAACAGCGGGGGCAGGTCGGGACCTCGCCGCACTGACTGCACAGCGCCATGCGGCTGTTGCCCCGGCGGTTGAGAAAGAGGATGCTTTGCTCCCCCCGCCGTAAATTTTCTTCCAATTCCGTCCGGAGCAATTCAGACAGGCCCGTATTATTCCCGCCCCGAAGCTCCTGCTTCATGTCCGCCAGCTCCACTTGGGGCAGCTGGTGGGCGTTGTAGCGCCTGGTCAGGGAGAAGAGGTGATATTGCCCGGTCTCGGCGGCATAGCGGCTCTCCACTGCGGGAGTGGCCGAGCCGAGCAGGAGCAGGGCCTTGTGCTGTTTACAGCGGAACTTCGCCACCTCCCGGGCATGGTAGCGCACCATACTCTCGGACTGGTAACTGCTCTCCTGTTCCTCGTCCAGAATGATGAGGCCCAGATCGGGCAGCGGCGCGAAGACCGCCGAACGAGTCCCCACGACGACCTTGGCCTGGCCGTCCCGAACGCGCTTCCACTCGTCGTATCGCTCGCCGGTGGGCAGGCAGCTGTGTAAAATAGCGACCTGGCGGCCAAAGTGGGCCAGGAAAATTTGCAGCAGGTTGGGGGTCAGGGCGATCTCGGGGACCATGACGATGGCCCCCCGTCCGGCTTCCAGAGCCTTCTGGATCAGGTGGAGATAGACCTGGGT
>CAVCXN010000186.1:0-3248 GCA_963606215.1 uncultured Mycoplasmatota bacterium
CACATTACCTCCTGTCATCCGGCGGACCCGGCTTCCCGGCCGCCGGAGGGAACGAGATTGTTTTTTCTCGGGGAAACGCTGCCCCATCCTATGTGTGGGGCAGCAAAAGGGGGTATACTTTTTATTAATCCAGCACCCGGATCACAGCCAGTACGTCTTTCCCGGCCAGCAGCTTCTCCAGCTCCGGGCGGGTCATAGCGGGGGTAAGCCAGCCGCTCTCCTCTGCCGGAGCGTCGGGAAGGGTGATCTTCTCCCCTTCCAGCGCGCCGCTGGCCAGACGGACATACCACTGGCTGGACAGCTCATCCGGAGAGTAGACGGCATCGGAGCGGTTGGCCTGCCAGAGGCGATAGCTGGCCCGGTCCATCTGGCGGGCCGCAGCGATCACGTCGGCAACGACAGCGCTGGCGGTTGGCAGCTTGCCTGCGCCCCGGCCGTAGAACATCACGTCCCCCACGGCGTTGCCCTTGACCTTGATGGCGTTGAACACATCTTCGACGCCGCCCAGGGGGTCCTCTTCGCTGACCAGGTGCGGCTCGACGTAGGCGCAGATTTTTCCGTCCTCCCGGGCGATAGAGCGGCCCAGCAGCTTCAGGCGCTTCCCCGCGGCGGCAGCGTAGGCTTCGTCAGCCAGGGTGATCCCGGTGATGCCGGTGGTGGGTACCTGCTCCGGCAGGAGATGCCAGCCGTAGGCGATGGAGGAGAGGATGCACAGCTTGCGGCAGGTATCCTTGCCCTCCACGTCGGCAGAAGGGTCCTGCTCGGCGTAGCCGTTGGCCTGTGCACCCTTCAGGGCCTCGGCAAAGGGAACATGGTCCTTGACCATGCGGGTGAAGATATAGTTGGCGGTCCCGTTGAGAATGCCGCAGATTTCCAAAATTTCATTGGCCGACATACAGTCGCTCAGGGGCCGCAGGATGGGGATGCCCCCCCCCACGCTGGCCTCAAAGAGGTAGACGGCGTTGTGCTGGGCAGCCAGGTCCAGCAGACGTCGCCCATGAGTGGCCACCAGCTCCTTGTTGGAGGTGACGACGCTCTTGCCCTGCTTCAGGGCGCGCTCGGTGAAGTCCAGGGCGGCGCCCACGCCGCCGATTGTCTCCACCACGACGCTGACCTCCGGATCGTTCTCGATCACGGAGAAGTCCTTGACGAAGCAGGCGGCAAAGGGACTGTCCGGGAAGTCCCGCACGTCCAGAATATATTTTACTTCGATAAGCTCATCGGCTTTTTTCTGAATGCCGGCACCGTTGCCGGAGAGGACCTCCGCCACGCCGGAGCCGACCACGCCGAAGCCTAAGATCGCTACTTTGACCATATGATTTCTTCCATCCTTTTTCTGAGATTCCGTTTTCCTAAAATTCCTATCTTTCTGTTTTGACGATGCCTGCGCACGCCGTTCTGATCGGATCAGGATGTACTCTTATCCCGCCAGCACCTCGCTGCGCAGCACGCCTTCCACCCCGTCCAGGCGGGCCAGCAGGTCCTGCAAAGACCCCTGTAAGCCGGAAGTCTCGGCGTTTACCGTAACCACAGCGCAGCCGTTGATGGGCAGGCCCTGGTTGATGGTGAGGATGTTGGCGCCGGAGCTGGCAAAGAGGTTGAGCATGTGGGACAAGATGCCCGGTTCGTCCTTCAGCATCATCTGAAAGGTCACGATCCGACCGTGGAGCATATCCTGAAAAGGCCGGACCGCATCCTTATATTTATAAAACGCACTGCGGCTGATGCCCACCAGCTGGACCGCCTGGTTGACTGTCTCCGCTTCGCCGGTGTCCAGCATCCGCCGGGCCTGGACCACCTTGTGAAAGATCTCGGGCAGAGCCTCTGCGTCTACGATGTAATAGTTGGGCGCTTTTGACATGGTTGCCTCCGTTTCCTGGGATCCTGGATCGTTCTTTTGGATCCGTGCGAGTGCTATTCTAACACATCTGTCCGCGTATGGCAACCCAAAGTATTTGTCTGAACGACAGTTTTTCCATTTCTTTTCTCGTCGTTTCGGTCATATCGGCAAAAAGCAGCCCTCGGCGAAGGGCCGGGGGCTGCTGGGGCGATAGGGTTCAACTTGCTTTGGGGATACTGCTTCCCTCCCGCCGTCTGCGGGGGGTGGCCGTCTCGCCGCTGGCCGTGTCAGCGGGGGGCGTTTCGGCCGGGGTGGTGGTGCCGCTGTTGTCGCCGGTACCGGTGTCGGGGGTAGTGGTACCGCTGTTGTCACCAGTGCTCCCGTTATCCGTAGTGGTACCGCCGCCATCGTTGGTGGTGGAGCCGCCATTGCTGCTGCCGTTTCCATCGCCGGTGGAGGAATTGCTGCTCTGCCCCTTGTGATAGGTGCAGGTGCCGGTGGGTGCGTCCTCGGGCAGGAAAGTGCCGGTGGCCAGATGGCCGGAGCAGTAAGGCCCGGGCAGCATCCCGCTGGAAAGGCAGTAGGTGATGGTCTTGAGGTTATCCGGCTTGTCGAAATCCTTGTACTGGAGGCCCTGGTGGACCTTGGACATGACCTGGTTCCACAGGACCGGCGAGGGGTTTTTCAGGCCGTTGGCCAAACGCTCCTGACGGTCGTAGCCCGTCCAGATGGCCGCAGTGTAATAGGGCGTATAGCCCACAAACCACAGGTCCTTTCGGGAAGTGGTGGTACCGGTCTTACCGGCGATCTCCTGGCCGGAGAAGTTAGCCTTCGTACCAGTACCGTTAGAGACGACGCGCTGGAGCATCTCAGTCATATAATAGGTGGTGCGCTGGGAGAGGACCGTCTCGCCCTCTTTGTCGGTTTCGTTGCGCAGCAGGGGCTGACCATTGCTGTCCAGAACCAGGGTATAGGTCTTGGGCTCCCGATAGACGCCCTGATTGGGGAAGACCGCATAGGCTGCCGCCATATCCATGGTGGTCACGCCCTCAGTCAGGCCGCCCAGGGCCAGCTGTGCCTCGCCCACGTCGCTGTACTTCTGATCGCCGCGGGTCAGGGAGCGGATGAGCTTGATGTGGAACTTGTCCTGCATAAAGTCAAAGCTCGTCTCCGGTGTGACCATATCCAGGACTTTCACGGCCACGGTGTTCAAGGACTGCTCCACAGCATAGGAGACAGTGACGTTGCCGCTGTACTTGCCGGAAGCATTTACGGGCCAGTCTCTGCCCTCATACTGTCTCACCGGGCTGTCCTCCACCATGGTGGTGGGCTTGACCTTGCCCAGCTCAATGGCGGGAGCATAGACAGAGAGGGGCTTGATGGAGGAGCCTGGGGGCCGCTTACTGCT
>CAVCXN010000187.1:0-5672 GCA_963606215.1 uncultured Mycoplasmatota bacterium
GTAGGGCACGCCCTTGAGGTACCAGGCGTAATGCTTCCGGGCTTCCAAGCAGGCGATTTTTTCACTTTTGTTTTTCGCGGCCAGCTCAAACTGCCGCACGGCCACGTCACACCGCTCCGCCAGCGGCGGCAGAGGGGGAATGGGCTTGCCCTCAATGGCGGCCTGCGCCTGCTGGAAGATCCAGGGGTTGCCGAACACACCGCGGGCAATCATCACCCCGTCAGCCCCGGTGTAGCGCAGAATGCGCTCAGCGTCCGGGCCGGAAAATACGTCGCCGTTGGCGATGACGGGGATGGACACGGCGTTTTTCACTTCTCGAATATAGTCCCAGTTGGCCGTGCCGGAATACATCTGCACTTTGGTCCGGCCGTGGACGGTCAGAGCGGAGACACCGACAGACTCTAACATCTTGGAAAGCTCCAGGCAGACGATGTTCCCCTTGTCCCAGCCCAGACGCATCTTGACGGTCACAGGGGTATCCTTCGCTCCCCGGATCACGGCCTCCGCCACCCGACAAGCCTTGTCCAGGTCCTTGAGCAGGCCGGAGCCGTCACCGTTGTTGGCGACCTTGGGGACCGGACAGCCCATATTGATATCGATGATATCCGGCTGGGCGATTTCTCGAATGATGGCCGCGGCCTCCTCCATGCAGGCCAGGTCACTGCCGAAGACCTGCACTCCGGCAGGATGCTCGTCCGGACCCAGCTCCATGAGCGGAATCGTCTTTTTGTCTTGGTAACAAAGGGCCTTGGCGCTGACCATCTCCGTGATGGTGTACCCTGCGCCCAGCTCCCGGCAGATGGTGCGGAAAGCCAGGTCCGTCACCCCCGCCATAGGCGCCAGGACCAGCTTGGAATTTATGTTGACGGAACCGATCTGCAATCGGATCACCCCATTTCTAAAGAATTCAGTAATATTTTATTTTATCATAGGAACGCACTGGTTGCAAAGCCCGAAAAATATGATATGATGAATTTTACGTGTTTGAGTATTGAGGAGAGAAGAGAATGACAGAACCGAAAAACCATCAAAATCCGGTGACGGCCTTTTTCCACGGCCTCTACGCCGAGCTTGCCTTCAGCGGCGAGAGTTTACGTATCAATGGTGTGGGCCTGCTCTTCGGCCTGGTGACGGGCCTTGTCGTCGGCGTCTGCGGCGGCGTGTTCGCCCGTCTGCTGGACGTAGCCGCCGACGTGCGCAACGGGACCACCTGGGCCATGTATCTGCTGCCGTTGGCGGGCCTGGTCGTGGTCTGGATCTACCGGCGGGGCGGCATAAAGACCGCCGGGGGCACCGACCTCATTATCCAGGCCGCCAGGGGGGAACAGCCTGTCTCCCGCCTGCTGGCCCCGGTGATCTTTGCCGCGACCCTGCTGACCCATTTCTTCGGCGGTTCCGCCGGGCGGGAGGGTGCGGCCTTGCAGCTGGGCGGCTCCCTGTCCGAACTCATCCGCAAGGGGGCCGGGCTGGGGGAGAGCTACCAGGACCTCGCCATCATGTGCGGCATGAGTGCGGGCTTTTCTGCCGTTTTCGGCAGTCAGATCGCCGCCGCGCTCTTTGCTTTGGAGATTTCCTGCGTGGGCATCCTGCCCCTGGGCGGACTGTTTCCCTGCGTGGTCTCGTCGCTCACAGCGGGGACCATTGCCCGGGCGATGGGGGTGCATGGGGTCAGCTTTATCTTGACGGCTTCGACCGCTGATGTGGTCTTTTACGGCCAGGTCTTGGCCCTGTCCATCGCCTGCGGCCTGCTCAGCACCATCGTCTGTTATACCTTCGCCGGGGTGCGGTCCGGGCTGGAACGGCTTTTTCCGAACCCCTACCTGCGCGTCGTGGTGGGCAGTGCCGCTGTCATTGCGCTGACTTGTCTGCTGGGCACGAAGCTCTATCTGGGCACCGGCTCGGACATGATCGCCGGGTCTATTCGGGACGGCAGTGCCCGCCCTTTGGATTTCGTCTGGAAGCTCCTGCTCACGGCCCTGACGCTGGGGGCCGGGTTAAAGGGCGGTGAGATCGTGCCCTCCTTTGCAATCGGGGCCTCCTTCGGCTGTGTGGTCGGGCCGCTGCTGGGATTGCAAGCACCTTACGCCGCCGCCATTGGGATGGTGGCGCTGTTTTGCGGCGTGACCAACTGTCCACTGACGGCGCTGGTCTTGAGCTTTGAGGTCTTCTCCTTCTGCAACCCCGGCGGGTTTCTCATGGCAGTGGCGGCGAGCTTCCTGGTCTCCGGCTACGGCGGCCTGTACGCCAAGCAGAAGTTTGCCTTTTCCAAGTGTGCCAGTCCCGAGGGACTGGCACACACCGACCGGCAGGAGCACGACGGGCCGCGCTGAAAAATGAATTAAAACATGGCTTGCACCTGCGTTTCTCCCATGCTATAGTAAAGCCAGCGGGCAGCGTGGAACCTGCCCGTGGAGTCTATATCCCAAGAGATAGAGAAAGAAAGGATGACCCACGATGAAAAAACTCCTGTCCCTCGTCCTGACTCTCGCTTTGGCGTTCAGCCTGTGCATCCCTGCCATGGCTGCCAGCGAGAGCATGGCAAACTTCCAGAAGACGGCGACCTACAACAACCAGTTTTCGGATGTCTCCGCCAGCTATTGGGCGACCCCGTCCATCAAGCTGTGCTATGAGTACGGCTTCATGAAGGGCACCTCCCCCGAGCAGTTCAGCCCCACCGGGGACCTGACCGTGGCTGAGGCCATCGTCATGGCCGACCGCCTGCATGAGATCTACACCACCGGCCAGAGCACCCTGACCAACGGTGAGCCCTGGTATCAGACCTATGTGGACTACGCGGTAGAAAACGGCATTGTCCAGTCCGGCGACTTCACCAGCTACACCGCCAAGGCTACTCGCGGACAGATGGCTTACATCTTCTCCCGCGCCCTGCCTGCCTCTGTCCTGCCCTCCATCAACAACGTCCAGACCTTGCCGGACGTGACCAGCAGCACGGCCTATCATACGGAGATTTTCTCCCTGTATAACGCAGGAGTCCTGACCGGCAGCGATGTCTTTGGCACCTTCAAGCCCACCGACAACATCAAGCGCGCCGAAGCCGCCGCCATCCTCACCCGCGTGGCCCTGCCCGCCCAGCGCCAGACCGTGGTGCTCATGAAGCAGGTGCAGTGGGGCGTTGCGCAGCTGGCTATCCCTCAGAGCGCCGGTGCCGGCGTCACCGAGGACGGTGTGTACAGTGTGACCTCTGAGCAGGATGCCTGCGGTGTTATCGCGACCAGTGTGACCGACGCGGCTTACAAGGGCGTGAGCGTGACGGTGCTGACTGAGCAGCAGATGAACGACACCCTGACCCAGGCGTTCAACAGCAGCGACGGCAAGCTGTCCAACGCCAAGTCTACCAAGGTCTCCTTCGGTTCTGTGAAAGCCTACCGCACCACTGGCACTCTGACCACCGACGAGGGCGCAGCGGACTGCCTCATCTTCACCTACATCACCGGCAGCAAGATGGACATGATCTGCCTGCTGGCCTACCAGAATGACGCCGCCCTGAAGAACATGGCCAACGGCCTGATGGTGGGCGGCGTGACGGCCTCTCCTCAGTTCTAACACATTAAGTTCCACACAATAAGACGGCCCCCGGCGGAAAAAGTTCCCTTTTTCTGCCGGGGGCTTTTTACATTTGCCAGACAGTGTCTGGCAAATTCAGTGTGAAACAGATTTAACAGACACTGTCTGTTAAATGCAATTTAAGGATGCTCCGCGAAATACTCCCGCGTCTGGTCGGCGTTGTGCATGACCTCGGTGGTGAGGGCCTCGAAGGAGGGGAACTTCCGTTCCTCCCGCAGGTACTTGTAAAACTCCATCTGGATCTTCTGGCCGTAGAGGTCACCGTGGAAATCCAGGATGAAGCCCTCGATGGTCAGCTGGTTGCCGTCATCGATGGTGGGGCGGGTACCTACGTTGGTTACGGCCAGGTGGGTGTCACCGTTTTCCAGGATGACTTTTGTGGCATAGACGCCATTGGTGGGGGAGAGAACGTTCTCTTTCAGCTTCAGGTTCACCGTGGGGAAGCCCAGGGTGCTGCCCAGCTTTTTGCCGTGGGAGACGCGGTCGCTGAGGGTATAGGGATGGCCCAGAAATTCATTGGCCCGTTCGATCTCCCCCTGGGCGACTAAGGTGCGGATATAGGTGGAGGAGACGGTAATACCGTCCTGCTCCACCCGGGGGATGATATCACAGCCGACGCCCAGCTCCTGGCAGGTCTCTTGTAAGAGCTGGGGGTTGCCCTCGCCCTTATAGCCAAAATGGTAGTCATGCCCGGCCACCAGATGGATGGCACCCAGGTCCCGGATCAGCGTCTCTTCCAGGAATTCCCGCCAGGGCTGCTTCATCCGCGCGGGGGTGAACGGCTCTACGATCACGTCCTGAATGCCGTAATACTTCCGCATCAGGTCCGCCCGGTCCTCCGGGGAGGTGAGCAGGGGCATGGGACGGCCTAAGATCACCGTCTGGGGGTGGGGGTCAAAGGTAAAGGCGGAGGGGACGGCCCCCTTCTCCTGCGCGACCTGGGCGGTGCGGCGCATCAGGGCGGCATGGCCGTTGTGCACGCCGTCGAAAAAGCCCAGGGCAATCACACGTTTTTTCTGTTCCAAGTTCTTACACCTCGAAAAAGCTTTTTATTGTGGTCAGCACGCCCTGGGTCAGCTGGCTCAGGGCGAGAAACTCTCCCGTCGGCCCATAGACCCGGTAGACCCCGTCCGGGGCGCTCAGGGACAGCGTGTTTCCGTTGCGGACTTTTTTCTCCGCCCGCTGGCTGGTCAGGGTCAGGGCGGGGTGTCCGGAAAAATAGGCTTCCACCGGCAGCAGCAGGGAAGCGGGGTCCGCCGCCGCCTGCACCTGGTCCAGCGTCACCGCTTGGTCCAGGGAAAAGCCCGCTGACTGGGTCCGGCGCAGGGAGAAGAGCGTCCCCCCGCAGCCCAACGCCTGCCCGATGTCATGGCAGAGCGTGCGGACATACGTCCCCTTGGAGCACTTGACCCGCAGGAGATAGTCGGTGGGGGAGAGCTGGTCCAAGAGTTCCAGTTCATAGATGGTGATGGGCCGGGGCTGGCGCTCCACCTCCTGCCCCCGCCGGGCCAGCTCGTAGAGCTTTTTGCCCTCTTTCTTGATGGCGGAGTACATGGGGGGGATCTGCTGGATATCGCCCCGAAATTGATCGAGTACCTTCTCCACATCCTCCCGCGTGGCAGAAACGGGAGCAGTGGAGAGCGTCGAGCCGGTCACATCCTGGGTGTCCGTGACCTGCCCCAGGCGCAGCCCGGCCAGATATTCTTTTTCCCGTTCGGCGGCAAACTCCACCGCGCGGGTGGCCCGCCCCACAAAGACGGGCAGCACACCGGTGGCCATGGGGTCCAGCGTCCCCGCGTGGCCGATGCGCTTTTCATGCAGAATGCCACGGAGCTTGGCCACCACATCGTGGCTGGTCCAGTCCGTGGGCTTGTCGATGATGAGAATGCCGTTAGCCATGCTGCACCTGCTCGATGGCTTTCAGCATGGCGGCCTTGGCCTGGGCGGGGGTGCTCTGGATGGTGCAGCCCGCGGCCGCCGCATGTCCGCCGCCGCCGTACACGGCGCAGACGGCAGAGGCGTTCAGGGTCTTGCCGTCGGTCCGCAGAGAGATTTTGCACTCCTCCGGCTTGAGCTGACGAACGGTC
>CAVCXN010000188.1:0-2612 GCA_963606215.1 uncultured Mycoplasmatota bacterium
CATGACGGACAGCATCATAGCCACGCAGAGAACCAGGGACAGAACCTTCTTCTGTGGCGGCATTCTGAATGGCAGAGGTTTTTTCGGCGGTTTCCCACGTTTTTCCCACAGGCTTCCCACGAAAAACTGGAAAAATTTAGGCGGCTTTGGGCAAGAAAAATCGCCCGCAGAGTGCGGACGAAATTTCTGAATTTTGGTAAAATTTCAATGGGGATGTTTGACGTTTTTAGGGAGAAAGGCTTGCCAGGGCAGGACATCGCTGAGCTCGATCAGGATAGGTGAATAGCCCCCCAGATTGTCGTAGCCGGGGTTATTGCGGGCGGGGACGCTGGTGGGGACAACGATGGGGAGGGAGACGACGAGACAAGCGCCGCCGTCCTGACTGCTCTGGGCGACCATGACGCCGCCATGGAGCGCAACGATGCGCTGGGCATTGTAGAGGCCCAGCCCTGCGCCCTCGCCGGGACGAGGCACCTCTTCCGGGGCTTCGCCGGAGAAGAGGGTGGACAAGCGGTCCTCCGGGATGCCCACGCCGGTATCCCGGACGGAGATGACGCAGCGGCCACTTTCCGCGTGGAGTTTTAGCTCCACTTCACCGCCCTTGCCCGCCGCCCGGACACCGTTGGAGACAAGCGCCAACAGCATTTGGGTCAACAGAGACTTGCTGGCCTTGAAGGGCAGGTGGTCTACGTTGCTGCTGTAGGAGAAGCGGACCCCGGCCAGGTCAGCCAGCCAGGTGGCTTCATCGGCCATGCCCTGGCAGACCATGGCCAGGTCGAAGCCCTCCTCCCGGGGGAAGGATTTGTTGTTGAGTTCCTGCGTCAGCTCGGCCTGACGGGTCAGGCGGAGCATCTGGAAGACCAGCCGGTTCTGGTTGGCCAGGTCCTGCTCCAAGCCGTCTAAAAGGCCGTTGGCTTCTAAGACCTGCTGCATTTTCCATTGGGTCGCGGAGAAATTTGACAGGCATTCGCGCATACGATAGACTGCGTTGGAAAATGGATGCTTTTTCTCCTCCGGGGGATCCAGGTCCCGCAGAATCAGCAGGTCGCCCTCCGGCAGGGGGGAAACGGTCACAAAGTAGAAAGTCTGCCCCAGGGCGATCTCCATCGCGCCGGGGTGCTCGGCCAGAGCGGGCAGCAGGTCCTGCGGGAAGTCCTCTCGCTGAAGCAGGGCCTGCCCCGCTTCGTTTGCATAGACGATCTGTCCGGTGTAGAGAACGATGACAGGCTCCGGAAAACTGCAGTATTGTGCGCTCAAGCGGTCTGTAAGAAAATCCATAGCGTCAACTCCTTGGGAATGAAAGGGTAAAAAGGAAAATACAGGGCAAATCAACAAGATGGGCAAAGATTGCCGCGGTAAAAATGGGTGGATTTCTTCTGTTTTTCAGTGTAACAAATACTGGAAAGAAAAACAAGAATTTCGTCGAAAAAGGTCGAAGATGGAAAAGGGACAGGAAAGCAGAGCGAAAGAGAAAGTTTCTCTTTCATCTTGGCGGAAGATGGGGTATAATGTAGTTGCCTTTGGGCAAATAGAATATTATGATGCGGAAAGGATCTAAGTGACAATGGGTATGAAAGTAGGCATTAACGGATTCGGCAGAATTGGCCGTCTGGTGCTTCGGCTGGGGAGCGAGCGCCCGGACATCGAGTTCGTCGGCATCAACAGCCACAGCCAGACCCCGGATTATATGGCATATCTGCTGAAGTATGACAGCGTACACGGCCGGTTCCAGGGCGAGGTGAGCTGGGAGGGCGATGATCTCATCGTCAACGGCCGCCGCATCCGCGTGTTCCACTGTGAGGAGCCGGGCGAGATCCCCTGGGCCTCTGTCGGCGCGGAGTACATCATTGAGAGCACCGGTAAGTTTACCACCGCCGAGAAGATGAAGGGCCATCTGGCTGGCGGGGCGAAGAAAGTGCTGCTGACCGCCCCCTCCAAGGATGACACCCCCATGTTCGTCATGGGCGTGAACAACACATCCTATGACAAGAGCATGGACTTCGTTTCCAATGCCTCCTGCACCACCAACTGCCTGGCGCCTGTGGCGAAGGTCCTGCACGACACCTTTGGCATCAAAGAGGGCCTGATGACCACCGTTCACTCCATCACCGGCAGCCAGAAGACCGTGGACGGCACCTCCAAAAAAGACTGGAGAGGCGGCCGCGCCGCTTCCGGCAACATCATCCCCTCCACCACCGGCGCAGCCAAGGCCGTGGGGAAAGTCATCCCCAGCCTGTCCGGGAAGCTCACCGGCATGTCCCTGCGGGTGCCCACCCTGGACGTGTCCGTGGTGGACCTGACCGCCGAACTGGAGACGCCCGCCACCTATGACCAGATCTGCACTGCCATGAAAGCAGCCGCCAACGGCCCCATGGCCGGGATTCTAGACTACACCGACGAGGCCGTGGTCTCCACCGACTTCCTGGGCGACCGCCACATCGCCATTTTCGACGCCAAGGCCGGCATCTCCCTCAACGATCACTTTGTCAAAGTCGTAGCTTGGTACGACAACGAGGCCGGGTACTCCGCCAAGACCGTTGACCTGCTGGAGTACATGTATAAAGTGGACCATCAGTGACCAAATATACACCGGACAACCTGTAGAATTATGC
>CAVCXN010000189.1:0-4984 GCA_963606215.1 uncultured Mycoplasmatota bacterium
ATCTCGACCTTGGTGTAGGGCTGGCGATGACCCTGACGCAGACGGTAGCCCTTCTTGGGCTTGTACTTGAAGATGACGACCTTCTTACCCTTGCCGTTTTTCACAACGGAAGCGTCCACGGAAGCGCCCTCCACCACGGGAGCGCCGAACTTGGGCTCGTCACCCAGAACGGCCAGGACCTTGTCAAACTTGATCTCGTCGCCGGCCTGCTGAGGCAGCTTCTCGATGAAGAGGACGTCGCCCTCGGCCACCTTGTACTGCTTACCGCCGGTCTCAATGATTGCATGCATTGGTTTGCACCTCTTTCCTTTACTACGGGCTCGCTGTCGGGGGCGAAGCGGAGCGGGGCTTGGACGAACCGAACCACCGGCACTTGCTTAATGACCCATTCAAAGCGGCTTTGAAATTATAACAGTAGAAACGAGGCTTGTCAAGAGTTCGCAGACCTTTTTTTCTTGCCCAGCAGGGGGAGCTGCGCCATCTCCGTCTTCGTCAAAATGCCGGAGGCCAGGACGAAGACAACGTAGAGAACCGCCGCCACAGGGATGGTGAGGAGCAGCGCCCAGCGCTCCGACCCGATGACATGCGTCAGGGCGGCGTGTCCCCAGTGGGCGGCGATGCCCATCAGCACCGCACAGGCCAGCGGCTTCCAGAAGTAACGCTTGGGGGAGAGGTCCATGGGCAGGGCTTTCAGCAGGCGCACAAGGCAGATGGTGCAGGCCGTGGCATAGCACCCCAGGGAGCCGAAGGACGCGCCGTAGATATTCACCTGCGGCAGGCGGATGAGGGTCAGATTCAGGGACAGCTTGACTCCAATGCCGCAGAGCAGGGCTTGGGCGGGGACGAAGACCAGGCCGAGTCCCTGCAGGCTGCCGTTGATGGTCTGCTCCAGGGCCATGAAGATCATGGCGATGGCACCGATGGCCAGCAGGGACGCGCCCTGTGGGGCGTTGGGGTAGAGCAGCTGGTAAATCGGTCCGGCCAGCGAGATGAGGCCCGCCGCGCAGGGGAAGGCCAGCAGGACGGAGAGCAGCAGGGAGAAGGCCGCTTTTTCCTCTGCCTCCCGCCGCCGTCCGGCGGCCAGGGCACCGGAGAGGGTGGGAACTAAGACGGTGGCAAGGGCGATGTTCATGGCCAGGGGGAGATTTAAGATGGTGTCACTCTTGGAGAGCATTCCAGCCAGGCGCACGGCTTCATTGTTGAGCGCCTCCGGCGTCGGCAGACCCGCTTGCCCGGGGATGCCGTTGGCGTAGGCGGCGGCGATGCCGCGGGTAATGGTAGCGGTGTCAATGATGCGCCCGATGGCGATGACGATGGAACCCAGGGAAATGGGGATGGACACGCCTAAAATGGTTCGGCAGAGGGACCAGCGGGAGGGCACAGGTTCCAACGGCTTCCCAACCCCGGCGGGGCGGTGGCGGGTGTAGTACAGGGCGAGGTAGGCGACGCTGGCCCCGGTCGCGACGGTCGTGGCGAAGTTGGCTCCGGCGGACATGACCTGGGCCGAGGTGCCGGTGAGCGCCAGAACGAAGACGATGGTCAGGACAGACTTAAACATCTGCTCCAGAACCTGGGAGCGGCTGGTGGCCGTCACACTGCCCAGGCCCAGGAAATACCCCCGGATGACCGAGGAAACACAGACCAGGGTGATGGAGGGAGAGAGGGCCTGCAATGTCCCCTGCACACCGTCCATTTTAATCACATAGAGCGCGATGAAATCCGCCCCGAAGAATAATGCCCCGGAGCAGACCAGACCGATGCAAAAAAACAGAACCAGGGCCGTGCGGAAGATGCGGTGGGCCTCAGCCCGGTGGCCCAGGGCGACCTGGGCGGAGATGAGCTTCGAGATGGCGTTGGGGATGCCAACGGAGGACAGAGAAAGCAGCAGGGTATAGACCTGAAACCCTGCTGTATAAAAGCCGTTGCCAACGTCTCCGAAGCCGGGGACGTTGGTGATGACGAGACGATAGACTAAGCCCGCCAGCTTGATGATGAGCTGGGAAACTGCCATGGTAAGCACCCCCGAGAGAAACCGGGAGGGGGAGGATTCGGACACGAACGATCAACTCCTTGTCAGTGTGGATGGGCTTAGTCGGGCCGCAGGGCCTTGCGGCCGTTATTGTCCTGGGGGCGGACGGTGACGCGGCGCAGCCCCTCCAGCCCCAGCAGCAGGGCCACGCCCAGCAGGAACGCGGGCAGACAGAACGTGGACAAGCTCAGGGGTGCCATCGGTTCGGAGAGCGTGGCCGGGCCTTGGGCGATGGCGTAGAGGGAACCGACCATGAGCCCCAGGATGAACCAGAGCATCTGCGGGCGGTGGCGGCGCAGGGCGTTCCGGATCGAGCGGATGGAGAAGAACACGCCTGCCAAAATGCCCAGGCCCAGGGCTATGAGACCGGGCAGGGGGGCGAAGTCCAGCTTCACGACCTGCCCCACGCCATGGATCACGGGGACATAGACCCCGAAGGCCAGCAGCAGCGTCGAGCCGGAGATACCGGGCAGGACCATGGCCGTGATTGCCAGCGCCCCGGCGAAGAAGAGGTAGACCAGATTTGCGCTCACGCTGTCCAGGGCGATCGTCCCGCCCAGAAGGGAACCGGCGCGGATGCGGGAGACCAGAATCACCAGCGCCAGCCCCAGCAAGGCCCAGACCCACGCCTTGGGCTTTTCGAGAAGCGTTTTCTTTTCCTGGAACACCAGGAAGGGGAAGCAGGCCAGCGTCAGGCCCAGGAACAGGGAGCTGAGAGCGTAAGCCTGGCTGTGGAACAGCCCGGCCAGGACCACAGAGGCCAGCCCCATGCCGACGACCCAGCCCACACCCAGTTTGCTCAAATAGCGCAGGGCACGTTTCTTCGCGGAAAGCGAGCCGTGCATCAGGTCGTGAAGCGCGCTCAAAAACCGGTCATAAAAGCCCAGCAGAAAGGCCACCGTGCCGCCGGATACGCCGGGGACGCTGTCGGCCAGGGCCATGCAGAAGCCTTGGAATACCTGTAAGATCATTCTGTATCCATCCTTTCCTGTCTGGATACAGAATAGCAAAGAGGATTAAATTATAAATCAGAGAAAGGGTAAACGAAAGATAAACTTTGCCGTTTTTTCAGACGCATCATACGCCTTGCAGCCGATACCCTGCGCCCCAGACGGTCTGAATGTACCGGGGATGGGCTGGGTCTGCTTCGATCTTTTCCCGCAGGCGGTTGATGTGGACGGCGACGGTCGCGTTGT
The DNA here is from genome assembly GCA_963606215.1 of uncultured Mycoplasmatota bacterium. Taxonomy (GTDB): domain Bacteria; phylum Bacillota; class Clostridia; order Oscillospirales; family Oscillospiraceae; genus Evtepia. The sequence goes on from CAVCXN010000189.1 coordinate 3,226, forward strand.
CGCCCATGGCGTCCATGCCCCAGATGGCCTCGTAGAGGGCCTCCCGGGAGAAAACCATATCTACATGGAGCATGAAGAATTTTAAGAGTTCATACTCCCGGTTTTTCAGAGCCACTTCGTTCCCGTTGACATAGAGCCGGTGGGTGTCCGTGTTCAGGCACAGGCCGCCAACGGTTAGCTCCGCCTTGGGCCGGGTTGGGTGAGCAAGCCGGGCATACTGCGCCAGATGCGCCTTGACGCGGGCGACCAAGACGCTGGGAGAGAAGGGCTTTTCGATGTAGTCATCCGCCCCCATGCCCAGGCCGCGAATTTTATCCACCTCTTCCTGGCGGGCTGTGACCATCAGAATCGGGATATCCAGCGCCTCCCGCAGCTTGCGGCAGAGGGTGAAGCCGTCCATGCCGGGAAGCATCAGGTCGAGCAAAATGAGGGCGAACTCCCCGCTCAGGCCCCGGTCCAGGCCGGTCAGCCCATCCGGGGCGATCTCCACGGCCAGGCCCGCCAGCTCCAAGTAATCCCGCTGGATGGCGGCGATGGCGGGGTCATCCTCAATGATCAGAATCTTCTCCATGGTGGGGGTCCTCCTTTGCCAGTTCGATGCAGATGGTCAGCCCGGTGGGGTCGCCGGCGGCGGCCCAGATGCGCCCGCCCATGCGCCCGATGGCTTTGGCGGCAATGGCCAGGCCCAGACCGCTGCCCTGAGTGGGGTCCCGGCGGGCCTTGTCCCCCCGGTAGAAGGGGGTGAAGAGCTTGGAAAGCTCGCCCGGGGCCACGCCGGGTCCGTCGTCGGCCAGGGTCAGACGTACGCTCTCATCCAGGTCGGTGAGGGTCAGCGTCATCTGTCCTTCCGGCTTGTTTTTATACTTGGTGCTGTTGTCCAGGCAGTTCAGGACCACGCGCTCCAATTCGCTGGGGTCGGCCCAGGCTGTGACCTGGGGTAGGGGTTCAGCCAGAGAAACGGTCAGGCCCCGCTGGGCGAGGTCTTTCCCCGGCCCTTCGGCCAGGCGGGTGAGCCAGCCGGTGAGGTCCAGGGCGACGGGGTGGATGGGGTAGGCGGCCAGGTCCAGCTTGGTGTACAGGAAGAGCTGGGAGACGAGTGCCTGAATTTGCCGGGTCTTGTCGTGGATGATGTTCAGATACTCCGCCATTTTCTCCGGCGTCTTCGCCACGCCCTCCTGTAAGCCCTCCACATAGGCCAGGATCGACGTGAGGGGGGAGCGCAGGTCGTGGGAGATGCCGGCCATGAGCTCTTTCCGGCTCTCCTCCTGACGGATGCTCTCGGTGACGGATTCCTGGAGATGGGCGGCCATGTTGTTGAACTGGCGGCAGATGCCGGAAAATTCGTCCTCCCCGTCATACTGAATCCGATAGTCCAGGTTGCCTTTTCCGATCTCCTCCACGCCGTGGGAGAGCAGGTCCAGCGGCTCTTGGATATGGCGGAACACAAACTTGATGAGAAAACGGTTGGTGAAGAGAATGGACAGTAAGACTGTCAGCCCCAGCACCCCGGCCACGATGACCAGGATGAGCTTGGCGGTCAAGATGCTGACCTGCCCCTGGGTGGCGAAAAAGAAAAGCTGATAACCTGTCTCCTCCAGCCCCAGCTCTTTCCCGTGGGTCAGGCCCAGCCACACCACGCCCAGGCATCCCAAAGAAATGGCCAGGGTGATGATGACGGGGACTAAGATCATGAGTACATTGGAAATCGCCAACCGGCGCTTGACTGTCATGGGGAAGGACCTCCTGTCTCTTACAATAT
>CAVCXN010000190.1:0-3265 GCA_963606215.1 uncultured Mycoplasmatota bacterium
ATCTGGATCTGGGTGTTATAGGTCTCAATGTCGTCCACGGTGGGGCTGAAACCGGCATCAGCCTTCAGGGTGATGAGACCGGCAGCTTCCAGGACCTTCAGGGCACGGCCGCCGTTGGTCAGATCGTCAGGGATGGCCACGGTGTCGCCGTCCTTGATCTCATCCACGGAGCTGACCTTCTCGGAATACAGGTTCAGAGGGATGATGAAGGTGTTGCCGATGGGCTGAATTTCATAGCCGTAGTTTTCCACCTCGCTCTGGAGATAGATGCGGTGTTGGAAGGCGTTCAGGTCAATCTCACCGTTGGCCAGGGCGTTGTTGGGGGTGACGTAGTCGGAAAACTGCACGATCTCCAGGTCAATGCCCTCCTCCTTCAGGGCTTCCTTGGCAGGTGCCCACAGGTCTTCGTAGATGGAGCCGACCACGCCCAGCTTTACGGTGGTGGTTTCGCTGGTAGAAGCGGTGTCGTTGGATGCGTCGGCGTTGGTGTCGGACGTGGTGTTTCCGCCGCAGGCGGTCAGGCTCAGGGCCAGCAGGGTACCCGCCAGGGCAGAGGCAAAGAATCGTTTCAGCTTCATGTCAAGTTTCCTCCTAAATCAAGTAAAATATAGTTTTGTGATTTTTTTGTTTTATAAAGTCAGCGCCAGCTGATAGTTTTCTTTCATCGTCTCGCAGGAGCGGTCAAACTGTTCCTGCTCTTCCGGGGTGAGGTCCAGCTCGATGATGTCTTCCACGCCGTTCCGGTTCAGCACAGCCGGGACACTGGCGTATACATCGTGCTGCCCATACTGCCCGTCCAGCAGGACAGACACCGGTAAAATACAGTTCTCATCGTGGAAGATAGCACGAACGACCTGGGCGATGGAGGAGGCGATGCCGAACTCCGTGGAGCCTTTGCCGCCTAAAATCGTCCAACCGGCTTCCTTGCCCCGGTTGGCAATGGCCTGCAAGTCCAGCTTGCCATAGGTGTCCGGCCGCTCGGCCCGGAGCTTTGCCAGGGACTTGCCCCCGATGGTCACGGCGGACCAGGGGACCATCTGGCTCTCCCCGTGTTCGCCCAAGGCGTAGGCGGAGATGGATTTCTGGTCCACGCCCGTGGCCTCGGCGATGGCCCGCCGCAGGCGGGCGGAATCCAGGGTCGTGCTGGTAGAGAGAATTTTCTGGGGTGGCCAGTTCAGTTTGCTCTGGATGTAGTGGACCATCACATCCGCCGGGTTGGAAATGCTCAGGATGATGCCCGAGAAGCCGGAGGTACGGATGGATTCCACCACATCCTTGAGGATGGGAATGGTCTGGTGCAGGGTGTCCATACGGGTCTGGCCCTTGGACATATCCGGCAGGGGGCCGACGGCCACGATGAGCAGCTGCGCATCCTTCGCGTCGGCATAGGTCCCGGCCCGGACCCTGGCCCGGCTGGGAAGGTAATTGGTGGCGTCGAAGAGGTCCAGGGCCTGGGCCTCGGCCTTGCGCTGGTCGATGTCGATGTAGACGATCTCTTCCGCAAGACCCTGGGCGATGAGGGAATACCCGGCGTGAGAGCCGACGTGCCCCGCGCCCAAAATCACGATCTTTCTGTTTTGCAGCTCCATGGTGCAGGCTCCTTTCTCTCAGTGGGTGTTTTTCTTGACCACCCGGCCACCGGCAAACTCGATGATGCACACGAAGATGACCAGGATCAAAACCGTTACGTTGGTCACGTCCATCATGTTCCGGTCGTGGCCGTAGCGGATGGCGAAGTCACCCAGGCCACCGGCGCCGACCACGCCCGCCATGGCGGTGAGATTCAGCAGGCTGATGGCGGTAATGGTGGTGCCCCGGGCGATGGAGGCTACGCTTTCCTTCAGATACACCCGGAAGATGATCTCCAAGGGGCTGGAACCCATGGCTAAGGCGGCTTCGATCAAGCCGGGGTCCAGCTCCGCCAAAGCGCCCTGGACCTGACGGGCAAAGAAGGGGACGGCCCCGAACACCAGGGGAACGATGGCGCCCTGGACATAAATGGCCGTGCCCATGATGGCCCGGGACACGGGCATGACCCAGGTCAGCAGGATGATAAAGGGGATAGACCGGAACAGGCTGATGACCTTATCTAAAATCTGATAGGCGACTTTGTTTTCCAAAATCCCGCCGGGCTTCGTCACCGTGATGAGCACGCCCAGCGTCAGACCCAACACAAAGGAGATGGCCCCGGACCAGACGACCATGAGCAGCGTGTCGCCGATGGCCTCAAAAAAGGTGGGCAGCCGGTCCATGACGTTTGGGATGAGCTTAGTCAGTAACTCTTGCATCTTTTAACACCTCCACGCCGACGTTTTTTTCGATGAGATATTCCATGGCCTCGGTGATGTGCTCCCGCTCGCCGCTCAAAATGGCGACCGTGCCGCCGATGGGGGCGTCCTGGACGATTTCGATATCTGCAAAGATGATGTTCAGCGAAATTTGGAACCGCTGGGAGAGGGTGGAGATGAGCGGCTCCGACACATTCCGCTGGATGTAAGACAGCCGCACGATCAGCTCTCCCGGCTGAAGCTGGACCACCGGGGACCCCTCCGCGATCAGCTCCTCGATCTTTTGCAGATTCGAGGTGGTGCGGATGAAGTTCTGTGTGATGGGCTGCTTGGGGTCAGCGAAGAGGGAGAAAACCTCGCCCTGCTCCACCACCTGCCCGTGCTCCATAATGGCCACGTGGTCACAAATTTCTTTGACCACCGCCATCTCATGGGTGATCATGACGATGGTCAGGTTCAGCTTTTTATTCAAATCCTTTAATAGGGTAAGGATAGCTTTCGTCGTCTGGGGATCCAGGGCAGAGGTGGCCTCGTCGCAGAGCAGGACGTTCGGGTCATTCGCCAGGGCGCGGGCGATGGCGACGCGCTGCTTCTGGCCGCCGGAGAGCTGGCTGGGGTAGGCCGTCTCTTTGTCGGCGATGTCCACCAGCTGTAAGAGCTTGCGCACCTTATCCTTGATGGCCTGCTTGCTCAAGCCCTGCCCTTGCAGGGGATACGCCACGTTGCCAAACACCGTCCGGGAGGGCATCAGGTTGAAGTGCTGAAAGATCATGCCGATCTTCCGGCGGGCCAGCCGCAGCTCCTTGGGGGAGAGGGCGGTCATCTCCTTGCCGTCCACGACCACCGTGCCGTTGGTAGGCCGTTCCAGCAGGTTGATGCACCGGACCAGGGTGGACTTGCCAGCACCCGAAAAGCCGATGATGCCGAAAATCTCGCCGTCCTGGATGGTCAGTGACACATCACGCACGGCCCGGACC
>CAVCXN010000191.1:0-11286 GCA_963606215.1 uncultured Mycoplasmatota bacterium
CTGTATTCGATTGTTTACGCCCCGCTTCCCGGCCTGGTCTGGGGCCGGGGCGCTCACCGGGCTTTCCCCCGGGAGTTTTTATTTTATTCTTTTTATTGGAAAAGGAGATCGTACAATGGATTTTCAGGCACTGTACAAGAGCAAGCTGACCACCGCAGCTGAGGCTGTGAAGCTGGTCAAGTCCGGCGACTGGGTGGACTACACCTGGTGCACCAACCACCCCATCGAGCTGGACAAGGCCCTGGCTGCCCGCCAGAACGAGCTGGAAGACGTTAAGATCCGCGGCGGCGTGACCATGTGGATGCCCGAGATCGCCAAGGCCGACGACGCCGGCGACCACTTCGCTTGGCACTCCTGGCACTGCTCCGGCATCGACCGGAAGATCATCAGCAAGGGTATGGGCTGGTTCTCTCCCATGCGTTATTCCGAGCTGCCCCGCTTCTACCGCGAGAACCTGGACCCCGTGGACGTGGTGATGATGCAGGTCCCCCCCATGGATGACCACGGCAACTTCTCCCTGTCCCTGGCTCCCTCTCACCTGTATGATATGTGCGCCCGCGCCAAGCACATCATCGTCGAGATCAACGAGAACCTGCCTGTTGTCTATGGCCTGAACAAGACCGAGGTCAACATCGCTGACGTGACCTACGTCGTCGAGGGCAACAACCCCGCCATTCCCGAGCTGGGCTCCGTGCCTCCCACCGACGTGGACCGCACCGTGGCCAACCTGATCGTGCCCGAGATCCCCAACGGCGCCTGCCTGCAGCTGGGCATCGGCGGTATGCCCAACACCGTCGGCGCTCTGATCGCTGAGTCCGACCTGAAGGACCTGGGCGTTCACACCGAGATGTACGTCGATGCCTTCGTGGACATTGCCAAGGCCGGCAAGATCAACGGCAAGAACAAGACCCTGGACTATGGCCGTCAGGTCTTCGCCTTCGCCGCCGGTACCAAGAAGCTGTATGACTACGTGAACAAGAACCCCGATGTCATGGGCGCTCCTGTTGACTACACCAACGACGTGCACGTCATCTCCCAGCTGGATAAGTTCATCTCCATCAACAACATCGTGGACCTGGACCTGTTCGGCCAGGTGAACGCAGAGTCCGCCGGCATCAAGCACATCTCCGGCACCGGCGGTCAGCTGGACTTCGTCATGGGCGCTTACCTGTCCAAGGGCGGTAAGTCCTTCATCTGCCTGTCCTCCACCATGAAGGGCAAGGACGGCCAGCTGAAGTCCCGTATCGTCCCCACCCTGACCAACGGCTCCATCTGCACCGATCCCCGTTCCACCATCCAGTACCTGGTCACTGAGTACGGCATGATCAACCTGAAGGGTCTGAACACCTGGCAGCGTGCCGAGCAGATCATCTCCATCGCACATCCCCAGTTCCGCGATGAGCTGATCAAGGACGCCGAGAAGATGGGCATCTGGAGAAAGTCCAACAAGCGGTAATTTCGGTTCCACTTCTACTTGATATACACTTGACTTGCAAAGCCGACCCCCGGAGTTTTCGGGGGTCGGCTTTTTGCCGGGAAAAAATATTTCCCCCTCGACGCCGTTCCCAAGAAAAAGTCTTCCAGAAAATGGTAAACTTTGGGTGTTCCCAGAAAGGAGGCCAGAGAAATGCCGGTACTATATCGCCGTGGACTGCTGGAAAGCACCCGGGTGACGATGATCGCCCCGGAGTACATCTCCCCCAACCCCGACCAGCCCCGCCGCTACTTCGACCCCGAAGGGCTGAGCGAGCTGGCGGACAGCATTCGTGCCCACGGCATCTTACAGCCCCTGTCCGTCCGGCGGAAGGGCGGCGGACGCTATGAACTCATCGCCGGAGAACGGCGGCTGCGGGCGGCCATGATCTGTGGCCTGGAACAAGTCCCCTGTTTGGTGCTGGAGGTTTCCCGGGAAAGATCCTGTCTGCTCTCCCTGATCGAAAATCTCCAGCGGCGGGACCTGGATTTCTGGGAGGAGGCCAAGGCGCTGGAGCGTCTGACGACGGTGTACGGCCTGTCCCAGGAGGAGACCGCGGCGAAGGTGGGCAAATCCCAGTCCGCCGTGGCCAACAAGCTGCGGCTGCTCCGCCTGCCCCAGGACGTGCTGTCTCTGCTCCGGAAAAATGGGTTTACGGAGCGCCACGCCCGTGCGCTGCTCCGGCTCCCCTCCGCCGAGGCTCAGCAGGAGGCCGCCGCCCTGCTGGTCAAGGAGGGCTGGACCGTTGCCCGCACCGAGCGCTATGTGGAAGAGGTTTTGCAGGCCGCGCCCAAGGAGAAGAAGAACCGCCGTCCCCTGCTCATCCGGGACATCCGCTTCTTCCTGAACTCTTTGGACCACAGCCTGGCCGTCATGCGTTCGGCGGGGGTGGACGCCAAATGCCACCGGGCCGAGGAGGGGGAAGACCTCCTGCTCACCATACGGATCCCGCGAGCCAGACCGCCTGCCGGTTGAAGTCCGCGTTTGAATCCATGATCCTTTCTCTTCTTTTTGGCCGGATGTTTCACGTGAAACATCCGGCCCTTTTTCTGTGTTTCTGTTTTTTGTTTCACGTGAAACATGCCAAGATTTGAGGGCCAAACCCCGTGACTTTCCCCGGGAAATCCCTTGCAAGCGTGCCATAGATGGGGTATAATCTTTACATTCCATTGAAAAGGAGGCCCCACCATGGCAAAAACCATTGCGTTTGTCAACCAAAAGGGCGGCGTGGGAAAGACCACCAGCTGCGTGAGCTTAGGCTCCTGTCTCCAGGCTGCCGGGGCCAGGGTGCTGGTCTGCGACTTCGACCCCCAGGGCAACGCCACCTCCGGCTTCGGCGTGGACAAAGGGGCCGTCTTCCCCACCATCTATGATGTGCTCATCAACGGCGCGTCTGTGGAGAAGGCCATCGTCCACACGAAATACGCCGACGTGCTGCCCGCCAACAAAGCCCTGGCCGGGGCGTCGGTGGAGCTGATCGGCATGGACCGACGGGAATATTTGTTAAAAGAAGCTCTTGGAAAGGTGGCGGAGAACTATGATTTTGTCCTCATCGACTGCCCTCCTTCCCTGGAGCTGCTGACCTTAAATTGCCTCTGCGCGGCGGATACGGTCTTGGTGCCGGTCCAGTGTGAATACTACGCCCTGGAAGGGCTGAGTGACCTGCTCTCCACCATTCGGGTGGTCAAGCGCCGCCTGAACCCCGGCATTGACCTGGAGGGCCTGCTACTGACCATGTACGACGGCCGCACTAACCTCTCCATGCAGGTGGCGGAGGAGGTCAAGCGCCACTTCCCCGGTAAGGTCTTCGCCACGGTCATCCCCCGAAACGTCCGCCTGTCCGAGGCCCCCAGCCACGGCAAGCCGGTGAACTTTTATGACGCTTCCTCCCGCGGGTCCGTGGCCTATAAACAGCTGACAGAGGAACTCTTGGAGCGCAACCCTCTGCCGAGAAAGGAAGGGTGATCCCATGGCGTTAGGAAAAGGGCTGGACGCCCTGTGGGGGGACACCACCCTCCAGGACCAGGCTGGCGGCTCCGTGACCATCCCCATCTCCCAGATCGAGCCTGGCCTGAACCAGCCCAGAAAGCATTTTGACGAGGAAGCCCTGGCGAGCCTGGCGGAGTCCATCCGGCAGCACGGCATCATCCAGCCGCTCACCGTCCGGCGGTTATCCTCAGGCTACTACCAGATCATCGCCGGAGAGCGGCGCTGGCGCGCCGCCCGCATGGCGGGCATCGCCGAGGTCCCGGCCATCGTCATCGAGGCCGACGACCGCATGGTGATGGAACTGGGCCTGATCGAAAACCTCCAGCGGGAGGACTTAAACCCCATGGAGGAGGCCGCAGGCTACCGTTCCCTCATCGAGGACTACGGCCTGACCCAGGAGGAGGCCGCCCAGCGGGTGAGCAAATCCCGTCCGGCTGTGGCCAACGCCATGCGTCTCCTGGCCCTCCCCCAGGAGGTCCAGTGGCTCATTGAGCAGGGCAACCTCTCCGCCGGACATGGCCGGGCTTTACTTTCCCTGCCTACGCCGGAGGAGCAGATTGCATTTGCTGAAGACATCATGGCCCACCACTGGTCTGTCCGGGAGACGGAGGAACGCATCCGCCACATTTTGCACCAGATGAACCAGCCGGACGAGTCCAAAGAGGACTCCCCCCTGAAAATTTACTTTCAGGAGGCCGAGCGCAAGCTCACCGCCGGCCTGGGTCGGAAAGTGACCATCTCCCAGGGCAAGAAAAAAGGCAAGATCGCCCTGGAATACTATGATCAGGAGGACTTAGAGCTGCTCATGCAGGCTCTGGCCACCCTGGAAGCCAGAAAGGAGGGGCGCGCCGAATCATGACCCCAGAAGAAGAAAAACACGAAAAAGACGCCGCCCAGACCAACCCGGAGGAATCCCCCGCCGAGGCCAAGCCCCCGCAGATGGATCCTCCCCCCAAGGACGAGAAGAGCCGCAGCCGTCCCGTGAAAGTGTATCTCACGGTGATGTTCTGCGTGGCGCTGCTTTTGCTGCTGATCTCCTTCGTGATGCAGCAGCGGAACCATTTGGCGCTGCAAGACCTGAACCAGTCCATCTCCGTCAGCCAGGACGTGGCGGACTTGCAGATGGAAAACCAGAAGCTCCAGTACGAGCTGAAGGAAAAAGAGGACCAGGCGGGCGAGCTGCAAACCAAGCTGGACGAGGCCGAGAAGCAGGCCCAGGCGTTGGAGTGGCTGCGGCAGATCGAGGCGGCGGTCCGCACGTCTTATCCCGAAGCCAGGACGCTGGTGGAGGAATTTGAGGAGACGGGGCTGGAGAGCAGCCTGCCCACGGAGTCCGTGGTCGAGGGCGGCACCGCCCCGGCGGATGCGTATCGGAGCATTTACGCCATGCTGTTTTAAGAAATCCCCGTGTTTCACGTGAAACACAGGCTTGAGCAAATTTATCATGAGGTGAAAACAATGCTGGACATCAAACGAATCAAGGACGACCCGGAAAAGGTCAAGGCCGGTCTACGGGCCAAGGAAGTCAACTGCGACCAGGAGGTTGACCGCATCCTGGAGCTGGACAAGGTCCGCCGGGACACCATCTTTGCCACCGAGCAGATGAAGGCCGAGCAGAACAAGGTCTCCAAGACCATCCCCCAGCTGAAGAAGGCCGGCGAGGACACCGCCCCCGTCTTCCAGCGCATGGGTGAGCTGAAGGCCCAGATCGCCGCCAACGACGAGAAGCTGCGCGGCATCGAGGGCGAGTACCGCACCCTGATGCTCTCCCTGCCCAACCTGCCCGACGACGACCTGAAGCCCGGCGGCAAGGAGAACAACGAGCCTCTGCGCTACTTTGGCGAGCCGCATAAGTTCGACTTCGAGCCGAAGCACCACGTTGATCTCTGCACCGACCTGGGCCTCATCGACTACCCCCGCGGCGTGAAGCTGGCCGGGTCCGGCTTCTGGATGTACACCGGCATGGGCGCCCGTCTGGAGTGGGCCTTGCTGAACTACTTCATCGACTGCCACCTGGCCGACGGCTATGAGTTCATCCTGCCCCCCCACATGCTGGAGTACCAGTGCGGCGAGACGGCCGGTCAGTTCCCCAAGTTCGCCGACGAGGTCTATAAGATCCAGAACCCCACCGACGACCGCACCCACTACATGCTGCCCACCGCCGAGGCTGCCCTGGCCAGCGTGTACCGCGACGAAATTCTCTCCGAGGCCGACCTGCCCAAGAAGTTTTTCGCCTACACCCCCTGCTTCCGCCGCGAGGCCGGTTCCGCCCGAGCCGAGGAGCGCGGCATGGTCCGCGGCCACCAGTTCAACAAGGTCGAGATGTTCCAGTTCACCCGCCCCGAGGACTCTGACGACGCCTTCGACGAGCTGGTGACGAAGGCCGAGAACCTGGTCAAGGGCCTGGGCTTCCACTTCCGCACCGTGAAGCTGGCCGCAGGTGACTGCTCCGCTTCCATGGCCCGGACCTACGACATCGAGATCCAGATTCCCTCCATGCAGGGCTATAAGGAAGTCTCCTCCGTCTCCAACGCCAGAGACTACCAGGCCCGCCGCGGCAACACCCGCTTCCGCCGCGAGGCCACCGGCAAGCCTGAGTTCGTCCACACCCTGAACGGCTCCGGCCTGGCCACCAGCCGCATCTTCCCCGCCATGGTCGAGCAGAACCAGCTCAAGGACGGCAGCATCAAGGTGCCCGAGGTCCTCCAAAAGTATCTGGGCGGTCTGGAAGTCATCAGCAAGAAGAAGTAAACAGATAGAAAACGAGAATGGAGAATCACTATGTCTGACGAGAGCAAGAGCGTCACCAAAAAGGCCCGTGGCCTGATCGGTGAGTTTAAGGCGTTCATCAGCCGCGGCAACGTGATCGATATGGCCGTCGGTGTCATCATCGCCACTGCCTTCGGCAAGATCACGACCTCCCTGGTCAACGACGTGGTCATGCCCGCCATCAGTTATTTCATCGGCTCTGCCGACGCCACTTCCCTGAACGTCACCCTCCGTCCCGAGGTCGTGGACGAGGCCGGGAACGTCATCACCGAGGGCATCACCCTTGGCGTCGGGACGTTCATCGGGACCATCATCGACTTCCTCCTGGTGGCCCTGGTGGTCTTCCTGGTCATCAAGGCCATGAACACCGCCAAGGACAGGATGGAGGCTGCCCTCCACAAGGAGCAGGAAGCCGCCGCCGAGGAAGCCCCCCCCGAGCCTTCTAAGGAAGAGCTCCTGCTGACCGAGATCCGCGACCTGCTGAAGGAGCAGAAGAAGTAAGGCACAAAAGCCATAAGGAGTTAAATGATCCATGGAACCGGAACAGAACACCACCCCCTCCCCCACCCCGGAGGAACCCGCCGACCAGAAGACGACCCCCGAGGACAAGCCCAAGTATGAGCCGTATAAAAAAAGCACCCGGGTCAAGGCATGGATCGGGGTGGCCTTCATGGTCTTTCTGGTCATCATGTACACCTATGCCTTTGCCAGCGGCAAAATTATGCTATTTTGAGGTGCCCGCGCTATGACAGAACAAGCATTGGAAATCCTTCGCCAGGGGCTGGACCGCCTGGGCCTGACCTATCCCCCCGACGCGGTCGAGAAGCTGGCCTGCTACGGCGACCGCCTGCTGGAGAAAAACCAGGTGATGAATCTCACCGCCATCACGGATCCCTGCGAGGTGGCCCGGCTCCACTTTCTGGACAGCGCTTCCCTCCTGCCCAGCAAGACCCTGCACAGGCGGAAGGTCATCGACGTGGGCACCGGCGGGGGCTTCCCCGGCCTGGTCCTGAAAATTTTGGACCCCAGCATTCAGCTGACCCTGTTGGACAGCCTGGGGAAACGCATCGACTGGCTCCAGGAAGTCTGTGACGAGCTGGGCCTGCTCGACGTGGTCTGTCTCAAAGGCCGCGCCGAGGAGGTGGCCCGCCAGAAGACCTATCGGGAGCAGTACGACGTGGCCGTGTCCCGTGCCCTGGCGTCCATGCCTGTGCTGGCGGAATTATGCATCCCCTACGTGAAGCCCGGCGGACTCTTCCTCGCCATGAAGAGCAACAAGACGGATGAGGAGATCGAAGCCGCCGAGCCGATCATCCAGACCCTGGGGGGGGACAAACCCTTTGTCATGGACTATCAGGTGCCCGGGACCGACATCTGGCACCGGGTCGTAACCGTGGCAAAGCCCCGGCCCACCCCCAAGTCCTACCCCAGAAAGTGGACGAAGATTAAAGAATCAAAAATTTAGTGTGTTTGCACAAAAAAGTGTTGCACACGTCTTGGGTTTATGGTACAATGGAGCAGAAGTTTCAGGAGGAATGGTTGTGGGTAACGTCATCGTCATCACGTCCGGAAAAGGCGGCACGGGAAAAACCTCCCTCACCGGGGGTCTCGGCACCGCCTTGGCCCAGCAGGGACGTACGGTGCTCTGCATCGACGTCGATGTTGGCCTGCGGAATCTGGACATCACCCTTGGCATGACCGACGCGGCGCTGATGGATTTCAGCGACGTGATGGCCGGCCGGTGTCCCCTGGCGAGAGCCGTTGCGCCCCACCCTTCCGTCTCTGGTTTGTTTTTACTCACCGCACCGCTCACCCTGCCGGAGGATTTCTCCGGCGAGGCGGGCTTCCGCGCTTTGTTGGCGGAGGCCAGGGGGATGTATGATGAAATTCTCATCGACTCCCCGGCCGGTCTGGGCGCAGGCTTCCGTTTGGCGACCTGCGACGCGGACCGGGCCATCGTGGTGGCGGTCAGCGACCCCTCCTCCCTGCGGGATGCCCAACGGGTGGTGAGCCAGCTGGGACGCATCGAGACGGCCCATTTGGTGGTCAACCGGGTCCGCCCCCGCCTGCTTCGGCGGCAGGGGGTGACGATCGACGACGCCATGGATACGGCGGGGCTTCCCCTGCTGGGCCTGGTGCCGGAGGACGCCAACGTGATCCTGGCGGCCAGCAGCGGCCAGCCCGCGGCCCTCTTTTCACAAAGAGGCGCGGCCCAGGCGTATGACAACATCGCCCGCCGCCTGCTGGGGCAGCCGGTGCCGCTCATGCGTATCCGCTGAGAGAACAACACCCAAGAGAACGGCTGGGGGGACCGCTGCCAACTTTCTCCACCCCTATTTTCGGGTCTTGCCCCGCCCTCATTCGGGCGGCGGCAGCTGTGCCCAACGCGAAAGGATGAGCCAAGAATGAATATTGCTTTGATGAGTCACGACCACAAGAAGGAGCTGATGGTCCAGTTCTGTATCGCTTACTGCGGGGTGCTCTCCAAGCACACCGTATGCGCCACGAACACTACCGGCCGTCTTGTTGCGGAGGCCACCGGTTTGCCCGTTCGTCTGTTCCTGTCCCACGCCCACGGCGGCAGCCAGCAGATCGGCGCCCGGATCGCCTACAACGAGATCGACATGGTCCTGTTTTTCTCCGATCCCCAGTCCAGTGACCTGGACCCTGACCTGAAGTACATCAACCAGATGTGCGACCAGTACAACATTCCTTTCGCCACCAACGCAGCCACGGCAGAGATCCTGATCCACGGCCTGGAGCGCGGCGACCTGGATTGGAGAGAGATCATCAATCCTTCTCTCAAGCCGGTCACTGTGTGAGCGCCGGAGAACCTTGTCCAAGTAAGCCCAAATGCGTCCTCGTTCCGGCCAGGGACGAAGACGCATTTTTCTTCCCATCATAACATTGGAGGTCATACCCATGGAACGCATCAAACCCCGGACCCTATCCGGTTTTATGGAGCTGCTTCCTGCCCCGCAGACGCAGTTTGAGCGGATGCTGGAAAAGCTCCGCGCCACCTATAGTCTTTACGGCTTCACCCCCCTCGACACCCCCATCATCGAGTCGGCCGAAATTCTCCTGGCCAAGGGCGGCGGCGAGACGGAGAAGCAGATTTACCGCTTCACCAAGGGCGACAGCGACCTGGCCCTGCGCTTTGACCTGACCGTCCCCTTGGCCAAGTACGTCGCCCTGCACTATGCAGACCTGGCCTTCCCCTTCCGCCGCTATCAGATCGGCAAGGTCTACCGCGGCGAGCGCGCCCAGCGGGGCCGGTTCCGCGAGTTCTATCAGTGCGATATTGATGTCATCGGCGACGGCAAGCTCGACATCTCCAACGAGGCTGAGATTCCCGCCATCATCTACCAGGCGTTCACCTCCCTGGGCCTGGAGCGGTTCAAAATTCGCGTGAACAACCGGAAGATTCTCACCGGCTTCTACGCCATGCAGGGCCTGGCCGAGCAGTCCGGCGACATCATGCGGACCGTGGACAAGCTGGATAAGATCGGGCCGGAAAAGGTCCGCGCCCTGCTCATCGAGGGCGGCGTGGCCGAGGCTGCCGCCGATGAGATTTTGAAGTTCATCGCCATCACCGGCGAGAACGAGGAGGTCCTGGCCGCCCTGGAGGGCTACCGGGGCCGCGACCCCATTTTCGACCAGGGCCTGGACGAGCTGGGCACGGTGGTGAAGTATCTGGGGTCCTTCGGCGTCCCCGCGGACCACTTCGCCGTGGACCTGACCATTGCCCGGGGCCTGGACTACTACACCGGCACCGTTTATGAGACGGTCATGTTGGATCACCCCGAGATCGGCTCCATCTGCTCCGGCGGCCGCTATGATAATTTGGCAGAGTATTACACCGACAAGAAACTCCCCGGCGTGGGCATCTCCATCGGCCTGACCCGTCTGTTCTACGTCCTGGGCGAGCAGGGTTATCTCAACGACGATTTGGTCACGGCCCCCGCTGACGCCCTGATCCTGCCCATGACCGACGACCTCTCCGCCGCCATCGCCTTCGCCACCCAGCTGCGGCAGGCCGGTGTCCGCGCCCAGGTCTACGGTGAGCAGAAGAAGTTCAAGGGCAAGATGAGCTACGCCGACAAGCTGAAAATTCCCTATGTGGTTTTTCTAGGCGAGGACGAGATCGCCAATGGTGTGGTCAAGATCAAGGACATGACCACCGGCGACCAGCAGGCCCTCTCCCCTGCCGAGGCTGTCCGGACCATCGCCGACGCCATGGCCCAGCGTGCCGCCGGGAAGCCCATCCGGGAGAAGGATTAAGGAGGGACACACCATGAAAATGAAGCGCGAGGGGGCTGTGGGCCTTCTCCTCATCGCCGTCTTAGTGGTGGTGATGCTGGTGTTTCTGCGGGGCAAGGATTTCGAGGGCATCATGGGCAGCGGCTATACCCAGGCCGACGTGACGGAGATCACCGCCACCCTGACCGGGGCGGACCAAACCCTGACGGCAGAGTTCGCCGCCGGGGACCAGGACTATCTGGATCTTTTGTCCCTGCTCCAGGAGCCGTCCTACTCCCGCACCTTCACCAGCGACGACAGCGGTGCGTTAGACTACGCCGTAACCCTGACCTTCACCGGCAGTGGCGGCAAGACCTGGGAGTATGACTTCCAGGGCGGCAAGCTCATCCATGCTGGGGTCGCGGGTAGCCCCAAGACCTATCAAATTTCTGGCGGCCAGAACAGCCAGCAGAACATTTTGGACTTCCTGCTGACTCAGGCCGAGCAGTGAGGAACGGGTATGAAACAGCTATCCTTAAAACACAAGATCGCCCTGGTGGAGTTAGTGGTCTTGATTATTTTAGGCTGCTACTTCTTCCTGCCCAAGAGCTTTTCCCAGGCCATGGGCAAGGGCTTTGATCCCGACCAGGTGACGGCGGTGACTGTCCAGCTGGAAGGGGCCATGGGCAAGCGCGGGGAGGACCACACCTTTACCCTCTCCCCCACCGACCCCATCTACACGGAACTCATCGACCGGCTGGAAAGCCGGAGGTACCTCCCGCTGTACCTGAACACGACCGTCCGCACCACTACCC
>CAVCXN010000192.1:0-6267 GCA_963606215.1 uncultured Mycoplasmatota bacterium
GGGGGGTCCTCCTTTTTCAGGGGTGTGGGATGGTGCGTCACCAGCTCGTTTGGGATCAATAGTAGCCGGTGTAATTGTCCACATAGTACTCCATGCTCACCAGCTCCGTGACCTTAGTCCCGTCCTTCAGGGTGCCGGTGCAGTGGAGCTTCAGCTCGATGACGGGATAGGTGCCCTGGTGGGCGGTGATGGTCTTGGTGGCGGCGTCTTTCGCGGCGCTCTCGTCGTAGCTGAGATAGACCAAGGCGAAGGCGTCAGGCAGGGTCACGGTCACGTCCTCCCGGCGGCTGATCTTACGGCACTGCTCCTTGACCTTGGCGGGGGTGCTGTACTGCTCGAGCTTGCACTCGACGCCGTTGGCGGTGGCGGAGGTCACTTCAAAGCTGGTGTAAACTTCTTTACTGTCCTTTACGGGGGTGAAGGAAAACACCAGCTTGTCCTTCTGGACGGTCAGGCATTCCTCGGTCCAGATGCAGCGGCTGTTGTTGTCCTTGATGCCCAGCCCGGCCAGGGTGTCGGACAGGGTCTTGTCGCTGTCCTTCTCTTTGGCGCTCAGGGCTTTGGCGGATACCCAGGCTACGTCGCCCCGGAGAAAGCTCGTGGTGGCGGCGGAGTAGACCTGGTTTGTAATGCCCAGCTCGTCTGTCAGGGTCCAGGCGGAATCCCAGGCGAAGTCGGTCTTGGAATCATAGCCCAGGGCGCGGAGGACCAGGGTCAGGTACTCCGTGGCAGAAATTGTTTTGCTGGCGGAGAAGGTCGTCTCGCTGGTGCCGTTGGTCAGGCCCTTGTCATAGGCATAGCCGACGTAGGGGGCGGCCCACTCGGGCACGTCGGTGAAGGGGGTGGTCCACTCGCCGTCTAGGGCGGCCTTCTCCTGGCCCAGCAGACGGACCAGCATGGTTACGCCCTGGGCGCGGGTGGGGGCCTGATCCAGGGAGAAGACGGGGAAGCCCTCTTTGTCGGTGTCGGTGCCCTGGAAGAGGCCCATGTGGTAGAGGGTCCAGGCGGCGTCTTCTTGCTCCGTGTCCGTGGGCGCGGCGGCCAGGGCAGGGAGGGAGAGGCTCAGACACAGGGTCAGAGCCAGGAAAAGGGACAGTGCTTTTTTCATCGGGTTCTCCTTTTGCGTTGCGCGGTTTCAGAACACGCCCAGGTGTTCCAGTAGTATCTTCGTGCCCAGGAGGATGAGGATACACCCGCCCAGGGCTTCGGCGCGGGCCTGCAATTTCTGCCCGCACAGGCTCCCCAGGGTGACCCCCAGGGCCGAGAGGACGAGGGTGGTCAGGGCGATCAAGCCCGCCGAGGGCAGAATGGCTACCTCCAGAAAGGCAAATGTGATGCCCACGGCCAGGGCGTCGATGCTGGTGGCGACGGCCAGGGGCAGCATGACCCGGGGGGAGAGGCTGGCGTTGGCGCTGTCTGCCCCGCCGGTGCGGGCCGAGCGGAGCATGTTGCACCCCAGCCAGCCCAGCAGCAGAAAGGCCGCCCAGTGGTCAATGGCTGTGATGTACCCGGCGAACCCGGCCCCCAGCAGCCAACCCAGCAGGGGCATGAGGCCCTGAAAGCCCCCGAACCACAGCCCGACCCACAGCGACCGGCCCGGGGCGATCTTCCCCAGGGCCAGCCCCTTGCACAGGGCCACGGCCAGGGCATCCATGGACAGCCCCACCGCCAAGAGAAACAGTTCCGCAGGTCCCATACGCATCCCAGCCTTTCTGGGAGCAGTCTATGCGGAACCGGCAGGGGGAAGACCTAGCTTCCTCCTGCCGGACGGAGATGTTTCAGGGGTGATTTACTTGTTCAGGGTCTCCCAGGCGTTGGCCAGGAAGCTCTCGTCGTAGACCTGATCGGCGGGCAGGTCCTTGGTGATGCCGCCAGCCAGCTTGGTCAGGGTCAGGGCGGCGTTGTAGCCGGACTCGGTGTGGTAGCCGTCGGTGGTGTAGACGTGGTGCTCCTTGTCGTAGGAGGCGTCATACTGCAGCTCTTCCTCGGCGCCGTCGAACAGGGGCAGCAGGTTCTCTGCGATCTCCTCGGCGGAGGCGGTCTGCATCCATTGGACGGCCTTGGTCATGGCGTTGACGGCTTTCTGGACCAGCTCGGGGTTCTGGGCGATGAGGTCATCGGAGGTGATGATGGCGAAGAGCTCATAGGTGTCGGAGCCGATAATGTCCTTGATGGTGGCGTCGTCAGTGCCGTCCACAATGACGGTGCCGCCGGCGTCCAACAGCTTCTTGGCGGACCAGGGGTTGGTGGAGACAGCGCCCTGCAGCTCCCCGGCCTGGATCGCGGCGGCGTAACCGGCGCTGGCCATCGTGGAGATTTCCACGTCCTGATCGGTCAGACCGGCGTGGGCGATGCAAGCCTTAGCGAAGGAATAGGGGCCGCTGTTGGTGCTCAGGCCGCCGGCCACCACGCCGCCCTTGAGGGACTCGATGGTGGTGTACTGGTCGGTGGCACCGATGAGCTGGTAGGGATACTTCTGGGTGGCAGACAAGACGATCTTGCAGCCCTGGCCGGCCTCGTTGACCATCAGGGCGGATTCGACCCCCTTCAGGCAGAACTGAGCATCGCCGGAGAGCACGGGGGCCGTGGCGTCGCCGCCCTTGATGGTCTGGAACTCGGCGTCCAGGCCCTCTTCCTTGAAATAGCCCAGGGTCTGGGCCAGGTAAGCGGGGGCCCAGTGGTAGCCGCGGACCTGCTCGGTAAAGACGATCTTCTGCAGGTCGCCGGAGTCAGTGTCGTTGGTGGTGTCCGTATCGGTGGTGTCGGTGGCGGCCTGGCTGTCATCGGTGGTGGTGCCGGTGTCGGTCTGACCGCAGCCGGCCAGCAGACCCAGAGACAGCACCATGGCGCAGGTCAGCAGCAATGCAAGCAGCTTCTTCATGGGAATACTCCTTTTCAGTTTCATAAAATTTTATCATAAACCGCGCGGGAAAACAGGAGAAGGCGCGGGTCATGAACGGGAACGGTCCGGCTGCCGCCAGCGCAGCAGCCTGGATTCTAAGAGCCGGACGATACCGTCCAGCAGGACGATGAGGACCACCAGCACCAGCACGCAGCACAGTACCCGCTGGGAGTTGAACACATCCCCCGCGGCCGAGAGCAGCCAGCCCATCCCCTTGGTGGAGCCAAGATATTCGCCGACGATAGCCCCGGAGAGGGACAGGCCCAGGCCCGTGCGCAGGCTGGTCAGCAGCCAGGGTAGGCAGGCGGGCCAGATGACCTTGGCGATCAGCTGTCTCCGGTTGGCTCCCAGCAGACGCACGCCGGTGAGCAGGGCGGGGTCCACCCCCCGCACGCCGGTGTAAAGATTGAAAACAAAAATGAAAAAGACCATCAGGGCCGACATAATGGCTTTCGAGCGAAGACCCAGGCCGAACCAGATGATGAAGAGCGGCCCCAGGGCCAGCTTCGGCAGGCCGTTCAAGCCGGTCAGCAGAGGCATCAGGGCGCGGCTGACTCTGGGGGCCAGCCCCAGGCCGAACCCGGCCAGGGTGCCCAGCACGCCGCCGAAGAGCAGGCCCAGCCCGGCTTCCTGCAAGGTCACAGACAGATGCTTTGCCAGCAGGCCGCTGGAGACCAGCTCCAAAAACTCCGCCCAAAGCGCACTGGGGCGGCTGAAAAAGTAATCGTTCACATGCCCGGCAGCCGCGGCCCACTCCCACAGGCATAGGGCCAGCAGCAGGCAGAGAACCGTCCAGACACCGGGGTTGAGACGAGGTTTTTTCCCGTTCATGCGTTTTCCTCCCGGTGCAGCTGCGTCTCCAAGTCCTGCCAGAGGGTCCTTTCCAGCTCCACAAAGCGAGGAGAGAACTTCACGTCCATCACCCGCCGGGGGCGGGGAAGGTCGATGGGATACTCCCGGACCACGCGCCCGGGGCGGGCGCTCATCAGCACCACCCGGTCGGCCAGGGTGATGGCCTCGGTCAGGTCGTGGGTGACGTAGAGGATGGTGCAGCCGGTGGCTTCCCAGATGGCTAAGATATCGTCCTGGAGCTTTTGCCGGGTCAGGGCGTCCAGGGGGGCAAAGGGCTCGTCCATCATCAAAATGGCCGGGTCGATGGCCAGGATGCGGGCGATGGCGGCGCGCTTTTTCATGCCGCCGGACAGCTCCCGGGGGTAGCTGTGTTCAAACCCGGCAAGGCCCATCTGGGCCATCAGCGCCCGGGCCGTCTCCTGCCGCTGGGCCTTGGGGACGCCGCGCAGCTCCATGGCAAGGGCCACATTGTCCAGCACCGTCCGCCAGGGGAGCAGGGTGTCGGCCTGGGAGATGTAGCCCACGGAGGGGAGCATCCCCTTCACGGCTTGCCCGGCCAGCTTGACCTGCCCCGCCGAGGGGGTGACTTGTCCGGCCAGGACGTTCAAGGCCGTGGTCTTTCCACAGCCCGAGGGACCCACCAGGGCCACCAGCTCCCCCTGCTCCACGGAGAGGTTCATGTCGTCCAGTGCCACGAGGTCCGGGCGGTTGTTTGAAAAGGAAAAACGGACAGAGACGTTGTTCAGCTCCAATAACGCCATAGGGGACCTCCTCTCCGGCCAGGGTCTTGAAAAGCAAATCCATTATATGGGACTTGCAGGCGCTTGTCAACCAACTAAGACGCTTGATTGCGCCAGTTTTCCCAGTTGTTTCCTTATATTATAATAAGGTATAAATTCCCAGTGATTTTTTGGAAGTCAGAGCCGGGATCAGGCCAGCGCTTTCTCGTGGGCCTTTTTCCAAAGCTCCACCTGCTCCTGCGTCATCCGGAGGAAGGCGCTGGCCAGGGGGGAGCGCTCCGGCTCCCGGGGGCAGAGCAGGCCGATCTCCCGTACATAGCCCTCCTTCAGGGGGAGCAGCTGGACCTCCCGCCCGGGCAGGCAGTCCCGCAGGGCCAGGCCCGGCAGTACGGCGATGCCCAAGCCCCGCTCCACCAGGGCCACGGCCATCTGGTTCTCCTGGGGCTGGAAGGCCAGGCGGTCAGCCTGGGCGAAGGCTTGGTAGACCGGGTGCGCGGCGCTCTCCTGCACGGCGCACTCGTGGGTAGGGATCAACGTCTGGTGCTCCACCAGGTCCAGCACTGCCGTCTCACCCCGGAGGGCCAAGGGGCTGTGCTTGCTGACGATCAGGTAATAGGGGTCTTCATATAAGGGGATCAGCTCCATGCCGGGAGGACACTTTGCGCCGTGGAAGCAGCAGTCCAGACGGTGCTCCCGCAGGGCCAGCTCCCCGTCCAGGGGGCTGTTTTCCGTCTCCAATCTCACGACGACCTTGGGGTAGGTCTTGGAGAAGACCTCTAAGATTTCCGGCATCCACTGGGCCGAGACCCCGGCGAAGATGCCCACCCGCAAGAGTTCCCATTGGCTGACTCGGGCGGCCTCCTGCAGTTGGTCCTCCATGGCTTCGATCTTCCGCATGAGCTTGAGCAGGTCCCCGCCGGTCTCCGTCAGGGTCACGCCCCGCTGGTCACGGTAAAAGAGCTTCACGCCCAGATCGTTTTCGATGTTGTTGATGATGTAACCAAGGCTTGGCTGGGTGTAGCCCAGCACATGGGCGGCCCGGGTCATGCTGCCGCACTCGGCAGTGGTGATAACAGGCGCATATTTTCCCATTCTCGCAGCCCCTCCTTTTCCTGTGTTCCACGTGTTTCCCTGGGATCAGTCAGGTGCTAGAACGTGTGACAAACTCCCCCAGCGGGACAGTCTACGAGCTATCTTACGCTATTCTCCGACAGATTGCAAGAATATTTTGATAACAGCATAAAAGCTCTTTGCTCCATAAAAGCAGACCGCTGGGGGGTGAGGCGTGGGAAATGGGTTAGTGTAGGCTATGCTCAAAATCTTTCATTTTGCCTGAAGTAGTTTCATACAAAATTTTTTCTTGCGCACCATAGATGTTCTCAAGTTTACAGCTATCTGTGTATTTCGTATAATAATTCTCGGTTTCGCCCGCCGGATTTTTAGCTTTTTTATTCGTCGGGCAGCCGGGACAGAAGGGAGGAGAGATGTCCCGGTTCGTAAAAATGATTCGTTTCCTGCGCGAATCACGTTCTTCCCGTCTCCAATCGGGAGCGGGCATCCGAAGAAAAGAGGTAACGTAAATGAGTAATACCCCCGAAAAGAAGGGTGTCAGTGCCGTTGACTTTTTCTGCATCGGCTTTGGCGCTATCGTCGGCGTGGGTTGGGCCGTGGCCATCAATGGTTGGATGACCAACTGCGGCGGCCCCATCCCCGCTGCTGTCGGCTACATCGTGGCTTTGGTCATGATGGTGCCCATCGCCCTGTGCTACTGCG
>CAVCXN010000193.1:0-2195 GCA_963606215.1 uncultured Mycoplasmatota bacterium
TTGGAAAATCATCCCTGGTTCCGGCTGTCTGTCGTGGCCGCCAGCGCGCGGTCTGCCGGTAAAACCTATGAGGAAGCCGCTGGCAAGCGCTGGGCCATGAAGACTCCCATGCCCGAGGAAGCTAAGCCTCTCGTGGTGCTGGACGCCGAGGCAGACAAGGAAAAAATCTCTGCTTCCGTGGATTTCATTTTCTGCGCCGTGGACATGAAGAAAGAGGACATCCGTGCCCTGGAAGAATCCTATGCCAAGCTGGAGTGCCCGGTCATCTCCAACAACAGCGCCCATCGCTGGACGCCCGATGTGCCCATGGTCATCCCGGAGGTGAACCCGGAGCACCTGAAGGTCCTAGAGACCCAGAAAGCCCGTCTGGGCACCAAGCGCGGCTTCATCGCCGTGAAGTCCAACTGCTCCATCCAGTCCTATGCACCTGCCCTGCATCCCCTGCGTTCGTTTGGATTGGAGAAGGTTCTGGTCTGTACCTATCAGGCCATCTCCGGCGCGGGCAAGACCTTCGAAACTTGGCCTGAAATGATCGACAACGTCATCCCCTACATCGGCGGCGAGGAAGAGAAGTCTGAGAAGGAACCCCTCAAAGTCTGGGGCACCGTGGAGAACGGTCAGATTGTGACGGCTTCTGCGCCCTCTATCACGGCGCAGTGTCTCCGTGTGCCTGTGTCTGACGGCCACACTGCCGCCGTGTTTGTCTCCTTCACCAACAAGCCCACAGAGGAAGAAATTAAAGCCGCCTGGAAGAACTTCAAGGGCCGCGCCCAGGAACTGGAGCTGCCCAGCGCCCCCAAGCAGTTCCTACAGTACTTCGAAGAGCCGGACCGTCCCCAGGCCAAGCTGGACCGAGATCTGGAAGGCGGCATGGCCGTTACCTTGGGCCGTCTGCGCCCTGACACCCAGTATGACTACAAGTTCGTGGGCCTGTCTCACAACACCCTGCGCGGCGCCGCTGGCGGCGGTGTGCTGCTGGCAGAGTTGCTCTGTGCGGAGGGCTACATCCAACCCCGCTGAGCGCAGGTTCTCCTGACAGCATAGAATAAACCGGTATCGCCCGGGTCGATCTTCTGCTTACAAAAGATACAGAGATCGGCCCGGGCTATTTTTTTACCCCTTTTGGTTCCGTTTTGCCCCATCATGAAAGGAGTTTGCTATGAAGACCCCTGTTTTTACCGGCACTTGCACCGCATTGATCACACCCTTTCTGTCCACCGGTGCGATCGACTACACGGCTTTTGCCAAGCAGATCGACCGGCAGCTGGAAGCCGGGATCGATGCGCTGTGTGTCTGCGGCACCACGGGAGAAAGCGCTGCCCTCTCCTCAGAAGAACATGTAAAGCTGGTGGACTACTGCGTAGACCATGTGGCTGGGCGCTGTAAGATATTAGCCGGATCCGGCAGCAACGATACAGCCGCAGCCCTCTACCTCTGCCAACATGCCCAGGAGTCCGGCGCGGACGCCCTGCTGCTGGTGACGCCGTACTATAATAAGACTACGCAGACCGGTCTCATCCATCACTATGAATATCTGGCAGACCGGGTAGAGCTTCCGGTCATTCTCTACAATGTTCCCTCCCGCACCGGCCTATCGTTTACAGCGGAGACGTATCGCATCCTCAGCCAGCACCCCGGGATTAACGGGACCAAGGAAGCCTCCGGAGATTTCTCCCTGCTGACTGAGACGATGGCCTACTGCGGGGATGAGCTCAACGTCTGGTCCGGCAACGATGACCAGACTCTCCCCATGCTGGCCTTGGGTGCCAAGGGATTGATCTCTGTGGTGGCCAACCTAGTTCCCTCCCCCATGGCGGAGCTGACCCACAGCTATTTCCGGGGCGAAACGGACCAGGCTAGGGCCTTGCAGTTGGCCTATTTTCCGCTGATGAAGGCGGTTTTCACCCAGGTCAACCCAATCCCCATCAAGGCGGCGATGGAAGCGCTGGGGCTGGACAGCGGCCAGCTCCGCCGCCCTCTGTGGACGATGGACTCCAAGCCAAGAAAAGCCCTGCTGGAAACACTCCGAGCCTTTGAGCTACTCCCTTGACGATACCTGTCCGTGGCCTCCTGCTTTGCGGGAGGCCATTTCTATAGGTAGTATTGTATATTTCGAGTGCCTTTTTAATCCAAAAACGACGTTTTCTGACTTTTTTCTGTTGTCCTGATACAAGAAATGGTATATACTGTTAATA
>CAVCXN010000194.1:0-931 GCA_963606215.1 uncultured Mycoplasmatota bacterium
GTTGGGATGGATGCCTTCCTTCATTCGTGTTCACCTCTTTCTGATATCAAAAAATGTGCGCTCTTCAAGCGCATGACCTATGGTATCACTTTTCCAAGAAAAATGCAACTCTTTTTTCCGATTTTTTTAATTTTTTTCATTTTCCCCTGCCAAGTCGATCCCAACGCCCGGGTGCAGGAACCAGAGGATGCGGTGAACCACTGGTTTTTGGGTCAGGGTTTCCAGGGCGTAGGCGTAGGCCGCCAGCTGGCCTTGGTAGCGCCGGGCGCGGTCGTGGGCAGCATAAGGGGGCACACGGTCGGTTTTGAAATCAAATAAGGTGATGCCTTCCTTTGTTTCAAACCAACCATCGATGACACCTTGCAGTAAGATTTCCTCTCCTGGCGGAGCCTCGGGATAGAAGCGGCTCGCATCCGCTAGGAGGGAGAAGGGGTATTCCCGCTGTAATGTCGGGTTTTCCCGCAGGGCGCGCCCCAGCTCCCCGGCGAAAAAGCGGGCGACAGAAATGGGCGAGACAGACTGGGCCTGCGGCTCGGTCAGGTAGCCTTGGGTGGTCAAGCGGACCAGTTCTTCCTCGACCTCACGGGCTGAGCCGGTCTTGTCCAAGCGAATGGACTGCATGGCCGTGTGCAGGGCTGTGCCCCGCTGGGCGGCGGTGAGTCCCATAGTTTCCTGGGCAAAGGTCGGGCGATAGAACGGCTCGGGTTCGTCCGTTTCCTTCTCCCGCAGGAGAAACACGCCCGGTTCGTCCGGGTCCTGCTGGGCCACCTGGGTGGCGGTGATCTTGGCAGGCGTGGCAGAGGAGACGGCGTAGGGGTATTGCCATTGCAGACGGGCGATGATCTCTTCCGGGGACAAGTCGAGGGGGAGACCGTCTTCCGCCGTTCTCCGGCGATGGCGACGGCCAGCTTCCTGGGAAACGGCTCCGGTG
>CAVCXN010000194.1:941-2341 GCA_963606215.1 uncultured Mycoplasmatota bacterium
GGTGTGATATTCAATCTGCCAGGCAGGGCCTAAGGGGACGGCGGGGAGCGGCGTGCCGTCCTGCCCGCCCGCTCGACGCAGGACCTCTCCCTCCGGGCGAAGCAGGGCGGCCAGCAAAACCCACTCCCCCGGCCCGGCGCAGCTTTGCAGCACCCGGGGGTCAGCGGGATAGGACAGGCTGGCGGCCAGCGTTTTCAGAGGGTTTCCCTTAGCGGGGAGGGCATGGGTCATGATGAGTTTTTCTTTGGCGCGTGTCATGGCAACGTAGAGCAGACGCATTTCCTCAGCCATCATCTCTTTGTCCAGAGCCAGCGCGACGCCCTCCCGGGCCAAGGTCGTAAACTCCACCATCGTCTCCCGGTCCAGCCCCTTGGGTCCAAGGCCCAGCTTGGGGTGGAACAGAACCCGTTTTTTCTGGTCGGACTTATTAAATTGCCGTCCCAGACCGCACAGAAACACTATCGGGTATTCCAAACCCTTAGAGCGATGGATGGACAAAAGCTTCACCCCAGCGCTCTCCTTGGGGGCAGCAGGAGGTGCTTGGAGGCTCCCGCTTTTCCGCACCCGGTCCAGGTGGAGCAGAAAGCCAAACAGCCCCTTGTGGCCCGTGACCTCAAAGCGGCGGGCCAGCTGGTAGAAGGACAAGAGGTTTTCCCGCCGTTTCTCGCCGCCGGGCATGGCGGCGAAGATTTCCAGCAAATCCGTCTCTCGGTATAAATTCCATAGAAGTTGGTGGCTGGTAGACTCTCCTGCCCCAAAACGCAGGCTTTCCAATTGGGCCAGGAAATCCACGCAGTCCGGCCAGCCTTGGGCGGCGGCGGCTTGCAGGGCGGTGTAGAAATCTCCCTCGGCCAGGGTGCGGATTGCCGCCAACCTATCCCCGGTAAAGCCTGCCACAGGCGAGCGCAGAACAGCTAGGAGCGGGATGTCCTGCCGGGGATTGTCGATGATCTGGAGCCAGGAGAGAGCGACGGAGACTTCTGTTGTCTGAAAGAGGTCAATCCCCTCTTCGGCAGACCAATTGACACCTTGGTCTTCCAGTGCTTGGGTATAGTACTGCCGCACCGGGCCGGGAGAGCGGAGCAGGATAGCAACATCATCCGGGGCCAAGGGGCGGGTGCCTCCCTGACCATCGGAGACGGGGAAGCCGGACTTGAGTAGGTCCGCGATCTGTTTGGCGACAAAACGAGCCTCCAAATCACTGCGCTCGATCTTCTGCTCGGTGTAGGCCGGGTCTTCGCTGAAATCCAGGACATGAAGCTCTGTTTCATAGCCCGCCCCGCTCGGAAACGTCCCGCCGGGATAAAGGGCTTGGTCATCGGTGTAATCCAGCTCCCCTAGTTCTCGAGACATAACACAGCGGAAGAGGTCATTGGCTGCTTCCAGGACCTCCGGGCGGG
>CAVCXN010000195.1:0-10603 GCA_963606215.1 uncultured Mycoplasmatota bacterium
GCGCGCAGGAGAGAGCGCAGGAGCTTTTGAGAGATACCGGCGGCGAGGGGATAGACGGGGGTGATGCCGCCGATCAGCTCGCCTTTGCCCTCGGGTTCGAAGAGGGGGTTGGTCATCTGGCGGCGGGCGCCATAGCCGGTGACTTGGCCGTAGAAGACGTAGGACTCGCCGGGGTGGAGGGCACGGCGGACGTAGCTTTGGTTGAAAAAGGTCAGGTCTAATTGGCCGGTGTGGTCTACGGCGCGGCCTTTGGTGACTTCCATGCCTTGGCGGAGGTAGCTGGTGCGGAGGGGTTCGGCGATGAGGGCGGCGACGCAGGCGGAGGCATTGAGGGGGAGGGCGGCGATGCTTTCCAGGAGGGTGCGGTCCTCGTAGTCCCGGGGGAAGTAGGCCAGGAGGTCGGCGGCGGTGTGGAGGCCCAGCTTGGCGAGGGCGGCGGCGCGGGCGGGGCCGATGCCGTGAAATTCCGTGAGGGGGGTATGCAGGGTGATGGTTGATTCTGGCATGAGCGGGGTCTCCTTTCCGGGGGATGTCGCTTTATTGTAGCATACGGAAAGAAAAAAAGAAAAAATTTTTCGGAAGTTGCACGTTTTCATGCAACTTGGAGGGGGGTGGAGGGGAGTCAGTGTGAGGAGGTTTGAAGATGAGAAAACGAAACGTGGACCGGAACGCTGTGTTGCAGCAGATGATGGCACTGGCGGCGGGGCGGGCCAACGACGCGGTGAAGCTGGCGTATCTGCCGGAAGAGGACTTGGAGGCACTGAGTGGGCTGGACCTGGGGTGCCTGACCGAGTTTAAGCGGAGCAGCAACGGGGCCGTGGAGGTGAAGCTGACGGACCGGGCGGCTGTGCTGGTGAAGCTGCTGGAACAGCTGAAGGACGCAGAGGGCGCGGGGACGGCGGCTTTTTTGGAGGCGCTGGACCGAGGCGGTGAGAAGGGAGGGGAGACATCGGTGTGACAATGGTGTTTTCTGAGAAGCAGAAGCGTGTGCTGGGGTGGTGGACGAGGGGATCGGAGGATCGGGCAAAGGACGCGATTCTCTGCGACGGGGCGGTGCGGAGCGGGAAGACGCTGTGTTTGGGGCTGTCGTTTGTGCTGTGGAGCATGGCGCGGTTTCGGGGACAGCAGTTTGCGCTGTGCGGGAAGACGCGGGAATCGGTGCGGCGGAATTTACTGCCGGGGGTGCTGCCTTTGCTGGGGAAGCTGGGATTCCGGTGGGAGGAGAAGGTCAGCAAAGGGGAATTAAAAATCTGGTGCGGCGAGCGGGAGAATACGTATTATCTCTTCGGCGGAAAGGACGAGGGGAGCGCGGCGCTCATTCAGGGCATTACGCTGGCGGGGGTGCTGCTGGACGAGGTGGTCTTGATGCCGAGGTCTTTTGTGGAGCAGGCTTGCGCGCGGTGCTCTGTGGCGGGGGCCAAGCTGTGGTTTTCCTGCAACCCGGCGGGGCCGGGGCATTGGTTTTACCGGGAGTGGATCTGTAAGGCAGAGGAACGGAATGCCTTGCATCTGCGGTTTTTGATGGAGGACAATCCGTCGCTGGCTCCCGAGACGCGGGCACGGTATGAGCGGGCCTTTCAGGGGGCCTTTTACCGGCGGTTCGTGCTGGGGGAGTGGACGGCGGCGGAGGGGCTGGTCTATGACTTCTTTGACGAGAGCATGGTGGTGCCGCCGCCGGAGGGGGAGGCCGAGCGCTGGGTTATTTCCTGCGACTATGGGACGCTGAACCCCACGTCCATGGGGCTGTGGGGGAAGTTTGGACGGAGCTGGTACCGGGTCCAAGAGTATTACTACGACGCGAGAGAGGAAAAGCGGCAGCAGACGGACCAGGAGTATGTGCAGCGGCTCCGGGCGCTGGCGGGCGGCCGGGAGATTGAGACGGTGGTGGCCGACCCCTCGGCGGCGTCCTTTTTGGAGGCGCTGCGGCGGGAGGGGTGGAGCGTGAGGAAGGGGGAGAACGACGTGCTGTCGGGCATTCGACTGACGGCGGATGCTTTGAAGAGCGGGAAGATCGTGATCTGTACGCCGTGTGCGGACGCCATTCGGGAGTTCGGGGCCTATTGCTGGGACCTGCGCTCCGGGGAGCGGGACAAGGTGAAGAAGGTCTGTGACCACGCGATGGATGAGATCCGGTACTTCGCGGCGACGATCGTGGCGGCGGAGGAACGGAGCGAGACATTTTTCGTGGGCGTGGTGGAACGGCGGGGGTGGTGAGGACGGATGATTGGAGAAAGGAGTGAGAGGACCGCATGAGGATTTGGAAGAGACGGGCAGCGGCCCAGGAGACGGCGGCAGGTCCGGTGCAGCTGAGAGGGGGTGAGCGGCATCCCTTTGCGCTGATCGACGGGTATGTGCCCCTGCATGAGCCGGCCTTTGGGCTGTACCGGGCCATTCGGGAGGCGGTGCCTGTGGTGGACGCGGCGGTTTTGAAGCTGGTGCGGCTGGCGGGGGGCGTGCGCGTCACTTGTGCGGACAAAGCGCTGGAGAAACGGCTGGGAGAGTTTTTACGGACGGTGCCGGTGGGGTGGAACCAGGTTGGCATTCAAGCGTTTTTGGACAGCTATCTGGACTGCCTGCTGACCTGCGGGAAGGCCGTGGGCGAGGTGGTGCCCACCCGGGACGGGCGCGGTGTGGCGGCGGTGCTGTGCGGGAATGTGTCAGATGTGCAGATCAAGGAGGGGGAGAACCCCTTGGAGTGCAGGCTGGCGCGGAAGGAGGCGGATGGGTCGGTGACGGTGCTGCCCCGGCAGGAGCTTTTGCTGTTTACGCCGTATCATCCGGATGCGGAGCATCCCTATGGGGTGTCGCTGCTGCACAGTCTTCCCTTTTTGTCTGGGGTGCTGCTGAAGATTTGGCAGACCTTGGGGGCCAACTGGGAGCGGGCGGGGAACGTCCGGTTCGCGGTGGTCTATAAGCCAGACAGCGAGGGGATGGACCCCCGACAGGTCCAGAGCCGAGCTGGGCAGCTGGCCAAGGGATGGAGCGAGGCAATGTCCGCCACCCGTGGAGGGTCGGTGCGGGATTTTGTGGCGGTGGGGGATGTGGAGATCAAAGTCATTGGGGCGGAGTGTGACATTCCCGACTGTCAGGCCCCGGTGCGGCTGATCCTGGAGCAGCTCATTGCGCAGACGGGCATCCCGCCGTTTTTACTGGGGCTGAACTGGTCTTCGACCGAGCGGATGAGCAGCCAGCAGGCGGATATCATGACGAGTGAACTCACGGCGTTACGGCGGACGCTGACGCCGGTGGTGGAGAAAATTTGTCGGCTTTGGCTGCGCTTGCAGGGGTTGGATGTGCCGTTCCAGGTGGAATGGGAGCCGATCAACTTGCAGGATCAGGTGGAGATGGCGAAGGCCGAGCTTTACCGGCAGCAGGCAGCGCAGCTGGCGCGGCAGGCAGTTGAGAACGACGGAAACAAGGCAAAGGAGGATGGAGATGGAGACAGTACACAAGCAGGCGCAGGCAAAGCCTGAGCAGAATGCAATGGGGCACGCCGGAGAATTGGCGGAGCTCAACCAATTGCTGGGCACGAAGCTCACCGAGGAGCAGGTCTATTTCTTTGTCCTGCGGCTGTGCGACAACCACACGGACCGGGACGCGGAGTATTTTGCGCGGGCCGATCTGGAACGGCTGGCAGAGCTTTTTGTGGGGAAGACGGGGCTCTTTGACCACAGCTGGAGCGCAAAGGATCAGGCGGCGCGGCTGTATCGCACAGAGCTGGTGGAAGAGGCCGGTGTGGTGACGGAGAGCGGCGAGGCCGGGTGCTGGCTGAAGGGCTATGCATATTTGCTGCGGACGGCGGAGAATGAGAGCTTGATCGCGGAGATCGAGGGCGGCATCAAGAAGGAGATCAGCGTGAGCTGCGCGGTGGCGCGGAGCCTTTGCTCGATCTGCGGCAATGACATCCATGACCGGAGTCTGTGCAGCCACGAGAAGGGGCGGCTGTATGAGGGCAAGCGCTGCATCGTGCGGCTGGCGGAGCCGGTGGACGCCTATGAGTGGTCCTTTGTGGCAGTGCCGGCCCAGCCGATGGCGGGCGTGGTGAAGGGCTGGGCGCCGAAGAGCGGCAGTCTGCGGCAGATCTTGACCTGGGCGGACCGGGATGGCACTTGGCAGAAGGAGCTGGACCGCTTGGAACAGGACGCGGCGGCGGGGCGGCAGTATTTGTCTGCGCTGCGGCAGGAGGTTGTGCGGCTGGGGCTGCTAGCGGACTTCGGTCTGGGCGGCGAGAGTCTGCGCAGTCTGACCGAGAAGCTGGACGCGGCGGCGCTGGAAGAGATGAAGAAAGGCTTGGAGGCGAAGCTCGGTAAGGGCCTGGGCCTGCCGGTGCAGCTGCGGTATGACGGCGCGGCTGGGCAGGCGGCTGGGGATGACGGGTCTTTCGTCATCTGAGGCAGAGAAACCATAACACACAACAGAAACACAGGAGGGAATTTGACATGAGCGTAGCATTTGATGGGATCGGCCGGCTGGTGGTCACGTTTGAGGCGGGCACCGCGACGGCAGGGAGCTTTGTGACGATGGAGGACAACGGAAAGGTCAGGAAAGCCCTTTCCGGGCAGCTGCCGGTGGGCCTGGCGCTGCACGTCCAGGACGGACACGCGGCGGTGCAGCTGCGGGGGTACGTGAAGACCAAGTACAGCGGTTCTTCTGCCCCGGCGCTGGGCTGGGCCTCTTTGGTTACGGACAGCAACGGCGGCCTGCGCGTGGTAAGCAGCGGGGAGAGCGGCCGACTGTGCCTGGTCGTGGAGAAGGACAGTGAGACGCAGACGGTGGGCCTGTTCCTTTGAGAACGGATGGCCTGAACAGAGAGAAAGGAGTATGTAAATGGCATATCAGTATGAGACGGTGAAGCTGGACAAGGGCATGTACAGCGAGGCAGGGCGCAGCTTTACCAAGGTGTTGGAGAAGTGTGACCCCTCGGAGCAGTACAAGGGCACGCCTTTGGAGCATCTGGACGCCTTTCAGCGGCAGCTCAAGCGCTTTGACATCAAGGTCAAGGGCAGCGAGAGCGATGTGGTGGCGAAGTTTTTCTCTACTTGGGAATCTGCGGTGCTGTTCCCGGAGTATGTGGCGAGGGCTGTGCGGCAGGGCATGGAGGAGAACGACATCCTGCCCCAGATCACGGCGGCGGAGACGCGGGTGAGCGGCATGGATTACCGCTCCATTGCCTCCACCCCTGGCACGGGGGAGAAGGAGCTCAAGCGCGTGGAAGAGGGCGCGGTGATCCCCGAGACGCAGGTGAAGGCCCAGGAGAATCTGGTGCGGCTGCACAAGCGCGGACGGATGCTGGTGGCGTCTTATGAGGCCATTCAGTTCCAGAGACTGGATCTGTTTTCTGTGACGCTGCGGCAGATCGGCGCGTACATCAACCGGATGCACGCGGCGGACGCCATCGACGTGCTGATGAATGGCGACGGGAACGACAACGCCGCGCAGGTGTTTACGGTGGGCAGTGACCCGATCTCCGGCACGGCGGGAGAATTGAGCTACGATGCGCTGGTGGATTTTTGGAGCCAGTTTGACCCCTATCAGCTGAACACTTTGGTGGTGGGCGACGCGATGGCAGACATTCTGAAGCTCAAGGAGATGCAGGACGGCACGGCGGGGCTGACCTTTCAGGGAACCGGAAAGCTGGTGACGCCCATGGGCGCGACTCTGGTGCGCAGCAGCGCGGTGCCGGCGGGGACCATTCTGGGCCTGGACAAGAACTATGCGCTGGAGCTGGTGCGGGCCAGCGACGTACTGGTGGAGTACGACAAGCTCATCGACCGCCAGCTGGAGCGGGCGGCCATTACGTCTATCTCCGGCTTTGCGAAGATCTTCCAGGATGCGGCGAAGGTCCTGAAGCTGGGAGGCTGAGGCATGGCAGTGACGACGGAGGAAATTCTGGCGGCAGCCAGGGAGTTTGCCGGGCGCACGATGACGGACGGGGAGGAGAACATCCTCTCCGTCCTGTGCGGCGGGGCACTGGCGGCCTGGCGCGAGAGATTGAAGGAGGACGTGACGGAGGAAAATTGTCACGGTGTGATGGTCGTGGCCTGCGCTTTGGGGGCGCTGGCGGCGATGGGGACGGCCTGGGAGAGCGGGGCCGGTGGGATCGTCTCGTTTTCGGCGGGTGATCTGTCCGTGCGGGAGGCGGACGGGCAGACGGCGGAGGAACGGGCGGACAGCCTGCGGCGGCAGGCGGAGCGGCTGATGGCACCGTATGCCCGGGACGAGGGCTTTGCGTTTTGGGAGGTGGAGGGTTGAGAACGACGTTTGGCGGATATTTTCGGACGATCGCGGCGAAGTATGGCGTGGACGTTTCTCTGTGGAAGGACGGCGTGGAGCTGGGACATGGGCGGGCTGTGCTGCGGCCGGTGCTGGATCAGGAATTGCAGTGGGTCCCGACAGAGCGAGGGGTTTCCCGGCAGGAGAAGGGGCTTTGTCTGGCGGAGGCTGGATTGCCCTTTGCAACGGAAGGGCCGCTTGTTTTGCGGCAGGGAGCGCGCTGGTATGACGTTTGGAACGCCAGAGAGGTGACGGCAGGAGAGGAAGTTATCTGCTGGCAGGTGGCTTTGCGGCGGAGAGAGGAGGATGCGGCTTGACGGGAGAGCATGGCCTTGCGGCGCTGCGGCAGGCGATGACGGACTATCTGACGGCCCAGGGTGTAGAGAGCGTGACGGCCTGGCCCAAGGACCGGGCGGGGGCGCCGACGGCGCCGCTGGCGGTGGTGCAGGTGAAGGAGGTCGAGGCGGGGAGCGCGGGATTCCAGAACTATCTGGGGCAGCGCTACGACGCGGAGACGCGGAGCTGGACGGAATGCTTTGGGCAGAAGGTGAGCGTGAAATTTTTGGTAACGCTGTACAGTCCTCGGGCAGACGGCGAGAGTGGATGCCGGGAACTGGTGGACCGAGTGGCGGAAGCCTTTTTACGGGGCGGACCGGAGGGGTTCGCGGTGGAGAAATGGTCTGTGGGCGAGACGGGATTTGACCGGGAGAGAGGGGCGTTTCGCGGAAAGATGCAGGCGGTCTGCCGGGGAATGCTGACGGCGGTGACGAGCGAGAGCGGAGAGCTGGTGGGCTTCCGCGTGAAAGGAGAAGTGAGGGCATGGAACGAGTGACGAATCATGAGCGGCCGGGGGTGTATTCCACCTATACGGTGATGGCGGCGGCCCAGCGGGGGGACCGAAGGGGCACGGCGGCGGTGATTGCCGTGAGCCAGAAGGGGACGGCGGGGACGCTGTACTCGCTGGGGAGCTACCGGCAGGCGGTGGAAGCCTTTGGCGCAGAGGATAACATGACGGAGCTGGTGAAACTTTTGCTGGCCAACGGTGCGGCGCGGGTGCTGGCGGTGCCTGTGGCGAATGAAAGCGGGTATGAGGCGGCGTTTGCCTTGGTGCAGGAGCAGGAGGGCGTGAACGTCGTGGCCTGCGACAGTGAGAATCTGGCGGTACAGCAGAAATTGAGAGACAGCGTGGCGAGTGCGTCAGCGGAGCGGCGGGAGAGAATTGCCGTGGTCACTGGGGGCGCTGGGGAGACGGCGGAGGAACTGGTCAAACGGGCCGGGGAGCTGAACAGCGAGCGGGTCGTTTTGGTGGCTCCGGCGATTTCTCAGGAGGCAGGTGGTGCGATGGTGGCCGCGGCGGTGGCGGGGGCCATCTGCGGCGGGAGTGACCCGGCCTTGCCCCTGGGCGGGGCGGAATTGCAGGGCATTTCTGCCTTGGAGAAGCGGTTTGACGAGAGTGAGGTCGATGCGCTCATTCGCGGCGGTGTGACGCCGGTGGAGCGCGTGGGCGGCCGGTGCTGGGTCATCCGAGGGGTGACGACCCGAACGAAGACGGGGCAGGTGAGCGACCAGACCTGGCGGGACCTCACGACCATTCTGGTGGTGGACGATGTCATTCCTGGGGTGCGGGAGGCGTTACGGGCCAGATTCCCCCGGGCGAAGAACTCGGCGCAGACGAGAGGGGCGGTGCAATCCCTCGTGGTGGAAGTGTTGGAGCGGAAGCTGGCGGCGGAGATCATCACCGGGTATGACGCGGTGGAGGTGAAGACGTTGGAGGACGAGCCGGGGGTTTGTCTGGTGACGTTTGGGTTTACGGTGACCCACGGGATGGATCAGATTTGGCTCAGTGCTGAGGTGACAGTGTGAGAAGGGAGGCAGTGATATGGCGGTAACCATCATTCCGACCAGTCGGGATATTTATTTGGAGGTCAACGGGAAGAAGGTGGCGGTGGTGCAGGGGTATACGGCCCAGACCACCCGGAGCAGCACGACGGTGGAAGCCTTCGGGGAGAAGGAACCGGTGGCGACCATCCCGGGGCAGAGCAAGCACGTGCTGGAGCTGACGCGCATCTATGCCACCGATGAGGCATTGGCGGACGGCATCAATTTTTATGACTTGGAGGATTTCAGCTTGGTCATCTGCAAGCCCGATAGACGGGTTATTTACAGCGGGTGCCAGTGGAGCAAGATTGGCGAGACGGGGGCGCTGGGCACTTCCGTGGTGGAGAAGGTCACGGTGGTGGCCGGAAGGAGGATTGAGACGGCATGAGGAACACACCGGATTGGTTGAAGGTATCCGCTCCGGCGGCCCTGCTCCCCTTGGAGGGGGGCAGGGCCTTGCGGCTGCTGACGGAGACGGAAGAGATGCAGGCCCGGCGGGAGGCCATGGAGCTGGCGGTAAATGAGATGGACCTGCCGCTTTGCTCCAATGCCTGTCTGGTGGCCCGGGCTTTGGTTTCTGAAGGCGAGCGGGTGTATGCGGACGGGCGCGCGGCGCTGGATGGGCTGGCGGAGGAAGAAATTGAAGCGCTGGCGGGGCGCTGGGCGGCGTTTCGCCGGGAGAAGGGCGTGGGGCTTGGGCTGGGGGAAGAACGGCTCGAGCGGCTCAAGGCTGGCGTTGCGGCGCGGCCGAGACAGCGGCTCAAATGGCGGGTGCTGAAAGCCTTTGGCGCGCTGCCGACGGAGCAGCGGGTGCGGGAGATGACGGAGGAGGATTATCTCTGGTGCGCGGTGCAGCTGCTGCTGGACGAGGAAGAGGCGGAGGCGGCGCTGTGTTCCAGCTGCCGGGCGAAGCTGGACGAGGTCCGCTGCCCGGTGTGCGGGCGGGAGACGGGGGCTGTCGTCCGGGAAGAAAACGCTGGGTTTGACTGGGCGCGGTATGAGCGGCTGAAAGAGGGAGGCTTGGCATGAGGGACTATTTGGAGGACTGGCTCTCGGAGGAGGAGAGCGTGGTGGTGCCCGACCCTGCGCAGAGCGGGAGAAGGCCCAGAAGAACGAAGCAGACCGAGGAAGCGGAAGGGGGGATTTCTGCGGGCCGGACCAGCGGGAAACAAATGGAGAACGACGGAGCGCGGATGGCCTGGACGGAGAACGGGGGAGAGGAAAGAAAAGCGGCACTGGCGGGGGATGCTGTGGCGTTATCAGAAGAGACTGGTGCCCTGTCGATTGCTTTGGCGGAGAGCCGGAGGAAGCAGGCGGCGCAGGGAGCCTTGTACGCGGCGATGGGGAAAGTTGGGCGTGTGGAACGGCTGGCCCTGGGGGAAGAACGGGGGCAGGCGGTGCCTTTGACGCTGCCCGTCTGGTCGCAGGGGACGGACTCGGTGGAGAGTCTGGACCGGGCGGTGCAGCGGGACGCGCGGCGGTATGACAGCGGGTTTTCGCTGTATTAAACGCGTTGATTTGGGAAAGGAGGGAGTGGCGTGGAGTTGACGCCGATGCAGTATAAGAGCTATGTGTGGCCCCACAATCCCCGGACGTATCGCATCACCTACCAGCGGCAGGTGGCGGTGCAGAAGGTGCCCTTTGGCCGGTACGCGTTGCAAAATCTGGGGCTGACCCGGCGGGTGATGGAGGGCGAGGGGGAGTTTTTCGGGCCGGATGCCTATGACGAGTTTCGGAAGCTGGCCTCTGTGTTTTATCAGGAGGGGCCGGGGGTGCTGGTTCATCCGGTTTGGCAGAGTGCGAATGTCTACTTTGTGGGGCTGGCGCTGGCCCAGGAGCCGAAGCAGGATTATGTGCGGTATACATTTACGTTTTGGGAAGATGACAATCGGTACAGCCAGAAGTTGGTGCCGGTGGGACAGAAGAAAACGACGGCGGCTGTCTCGAAACCTGCGGGGGTAAGCTCGGCGGGGAACGGCGGTACGGCGGCTGAGGCGGAGTACCATACCGTGACCCAGGGGGAGACGCTTTGGGGCATCGCCCAAAGCCGGGGTATGACCTTGGGAGAGCTTTTGGTGCGGAATCCTCAACTGAAAAATCCGAATCGGGTCTCGGTGGGAGAAACATTGCGCGTGAAGTGAGAGGAGGGCGTGGAGATGACGGAGTGGCGATTGGTTTGTTATGACGGCAAGGCGTACACGCTGCCAAATCCCATGGCGTGGCGGCTGGACTATGGGCTTGGGTCGCCCTGTGACAGTTTTTGGGTCAAGACGCTTTGGAGCGTGGGGCAGGAGGATGTGTTGTCTGCGGGGATGCGGATGCGCGTGTTTCATGACGGGGCCTTGTGTTTTGTGGGCGTGGTGGATGAGTGCGAGGTGCGGTGGTCTGATGAGGGCTGTGTGGCGGAGCTTTCCGGGCGGGGGCTACAGGCACTCTTGCTGGACAACCAGGC